>JAVHOU010000184.1:0-35937 GCA_036170275.1 Ignavibacteriaceae bacterium | reverse complement strand
GGGGCAACGATAGTACTTAATTATGCAGAAGACAGAGCAATGGTTACTTATCCGGGCGCAATGGAACATTTAACTATGAATGATATTTCAGAAGAAGCAATATCATCTGCAAAACATTTGCATTTTTCATCATATTTCCTGCAGCCCGGAATTCAAAAAGATATTGCAGCACTTTTTAAAATGGCTAAGGAAAAAGGATTGACAACCTCGCTTGATATTCAATTGGATCCTAATGAGAAATGGGATTTTAATTATAAAGAGATTCTTCCGTTTGTCGATATTTTTCTTCCTAATGAGCAGGAAGCTTTGTTATTAACAAGTGAAAGCAAAATTGATAATGCAATAAATAAATTGGCTCAGTATTCAAAGAATATAGTTGTAAAACTTGGAAGCAAAGGCTCAATGGTTGCAGCGAATGGTAAGAGTACTATTAAGAAATCATTTTTAAATGAAAATGTTGTTGATGCGATTGGTGCCGGTGATAGTTTTAACGCAGGGTTTATTTTCAAGTTCATTAACGGATATGATATTGATGAATGTCAGACATTCGGCAACTTAACCGGTGCAATAAACACCACAGCAGCTGGCGGAACAGCGGCTTTTGATAACTATGAACAAATAATTAAAACCGGTAAAGAAAAATTCGGATACAAAAATTGAGACTGATAGAAAAATTAAAAGAATTTCAACTTCAAAGAAAAGCTTTGCTGGCGGCTAATTTTTATAATCTGGAAACCTGCAAGGGTATAGTAAAGGCTGCTGCGGCATTGGAAAGTCCGGTGATACTTCAGTTAACGCCAAGCTCTATAAAATATATGGGACTTAAAACTGCAGCAGGTATTGCAAGAACTGTGTCAGCTGAAGAAAATACACAAACCTGGCTGCATCTGGATCATTGTAATGATATTTTATTAATTAAATCATGTCTTGATGAAGGATTTGATTCCATTATGATAGATGTGAGCGATAAAAACATTGAAGATAATATTTTATTAACAAGAAAGGTTGTCAAACTTGCTGAAAGTTACAATGTAAATGTTGAAGCTGAATTGGGATATGTGCCAAAGCCGAACAGTGAAATAGAAAATGATAAGTTTACTGAACCTGTTGATGCAAAAAGATTTGCAGAAAAAACCGGAATAACTTCATTAGCAATTGCAATCGGTTCCAAGCATGGTTTTTATAAAGGTGAGCCAAAACTTGATATCGATAGATTAATTGCAATAAAAAATATTACAGATGCTTACTTAGTTCTTCATGGAGCTTCAGGAATACCTTCTGAAACTTTAAGAGAAGCAATTAAAAATGGAATCACCAAGGTTAATGTTGCGACAGATACTAAAGATCTGTTTATGAAAACATTAAAAGAGATTATGAAAAACTCTGATGATATTGATTTACGAAATATTTTCCCTTTAGCTATCAATGAGGTTCAAAAAATGATAGAGCAAAAAATTAAAACTGTCAGTATGATTAATTAAAATCAGTAGATGAAAATGATAAAAATAAATACCATTACTTTAATTCTTTTTACTTGCATGATCTTTAATTTGTCTGCACAGCAGAACTGGACGCACAAAGTAAGAATAGCTGGAAATCCTCTTTCAAAAGATGTGATTGAAACTATCATTAAGAATGCTAAAGAAAGTTTTGTATTCGGGATTGAAGTTGATAATGATATTACAGGCAGATATGAAAGTTTTTTAGATCCGACCGAAAAATTAGAAGCAATCCGAAAGGTTACTGAAGAAGCACATAAAATCAATAATAAAACTTTTGTATACATAGCAGGATTGGAATGCATAACCTCCGATGCTGATAATAAGAAAAATACTTTTTATAAAGATCATCCGGATTGGGTACAAAGAGATATCAACGGAAAACCGGCACTCTTTGGAAGCAAAGATGCTTTCTGGATTTCTGAAGGTGATGAAGATGTATGGATTAGCCCATATGCAATGGAATGGCGCAAAATTTATATGCAAAGAGTCAGAGAAATTGCTGCAACTGGAATTGATGGGATCTATGTTGATATTCTTTATTGGATGACACATTTTGAAGGCTGGGAAAATACCTGGGCAAGTTTTGATGATTATACTGTAGCTGCATTTAATGAGCAAACAGGTCTGGATCCTAAAAAAGATTTTGAATTAGGTAACTTTAATGAGTCTGGATTTATAAAGTGGATAAATTTTAGAATGCAAACGCTAACGGATTTTATGAGTGAAATCAACAAGAATATTAAAGAAGTAAATCCCAAGTGTAAAACAATTGCAGAAATCTATCCTGGAATTTCAGAAGAAGTCGTGCGAGTTGGTGCTGATGTTTTTCAAATGTACGATATTGTTGATGTAATAGCCCATGAATACAGTGAAGGCGAATATTACGCTTCAGACAGATCTGCATCCGATTGGTATAATTATATAATAGGAATGCATACTTTCAGAGCTTTTGCTGAAGGTAAAGCATCTTGGATGTTAAGTTATTCCTGGGCAGATAATAAAAATGTTGACCCTTCTGATGCAATAAAAAGTCTTTTCGTTTCAGAACTTTTTTCAGGTACTAACTTATGGGATGTTAAAAGTTATGTAATGTCTTCGACAAATGATATGAAAACCAGAACCGAAGTCTATAAATGGGTAGCTGAGAATGAAAATATTTTTTATTCTGAAAGAACTCAAATAAATCCAATCAGTGTTTATTTCTCAGACAATACAAGAAATTATTTTAGTAAAGAGTTTATTAGTAGCTACCGCGGTATTCTAAATTTATTAGTCCATTCTCATTTACCATTTCAAATCGTAACCTCTCGGACAATAGATAAGTTATCGCCTGATATAATGATAATGCCTAATGTAAAATGTCTCAGCAATCATGAGCTTGAGTCTATTAAAATGTTGTATAAAAATGGCACAAAATTTTTAATCACCGGAGAGAGTGGAAAATACAATAACAATAGAGAATTACAAGTGCTTAACCCTTTGGAGCAAATATTTGGATTTTCAAGTGGTGATGAAAGAAAATCAGGAAATAATTTTCTGTACTTAAAAACTTGTCCTGGTAATCGTTATTCCGAGATAATTAATTTAAATTTAAATAAGTATTTCAATACAGCTAATTATGACATAAAAGAAATGAGTGATTATAGGAACTCGTTTCTAGATGATTTCAATAAGGTTACACCTTATATGCCTAAAATTCAAATCGAAGCACCAATAGATCTTTTAGCTACAACAAGTATATCAGACAATAATATTTATATCTACTTAACGAATATAAAAGGTTTATGCCTAGCATCTGAAAGAAAGGATAAATCCTTGAAGGATGTTACGATTAGTTATGATAAAAGTTTAGCAACCGATGAAGTATTTGAGCTTCCATTTTTGAAGGAAAAAATAAAACTAAATACAATAGATAAAGATGGGAAATTCCGTTTTACTGTTTCTGAGATTGATAAGGGAACAGTGATAATAATTAATAGATAATAGTCACAATTAATTGAAAAAAATTAATAATGAAATCAGTTCATTCATCATATAAAACAATAAAGCTTTTAGCGTTAATTATAATTCTTTCGATTCGTCTTTTTCCACAGTCACACATTGTTTACCAGGGAACTGATGAAATAATTTTTAATCCTGAAAGAGGATTTTCTGCCTATAGAAGTAACCCGATTACATTGAGTTTTATTAATACGCTTAAAGCAAGTAACATCTCACTCATACAAAGAATTTATACAATTCCTCAATATAACAATATCCCATTACCCCAGACTTTTTTAAATACGGTTCAGGCAGATCTTAATACAGCTCGTTTAGGTGGCGTCAAAGTAATACCGCGTTTTTCATATACTAATAATCAAAACGGAGCAGATGCAGCACTGGATACAATTCTTTTGCATATAAGTCAATTAGCTCCTATTTTACAAGAAAATGCTGATGTGATAGCTTACGTTGAAGCAGGATTTATAGGTGCCTGGGGCGAGTGGTATTATTCTTCTCATTTATTGAACAATACAAATAGTAGAAGAACAGTGCTTTATGCTCTACTTGATGCGCTTCCATTAAAGAGAGATGTGGTTGTTAGAACTCCGGACTATAAGAGAAAGATATTTCAGATTGTTGACCCTCTTGATTTTAACACAGCATTCAATGGAAGCAAGCAATCAAGAACAGGCGCTCATAATGATTGTTTCCTTGCAAGTGCCACAGATTATGGGACATACTTGGATAATGATATTGAAGGAGATAAAAACTATTTAAATCAAGACAATAGATTTGTTCCTCAAGGCGGTGAAACTTGTTGCGATTGCGGGTATGCTGATTGTACAAATGCTTTAATTAATTTAGAAAGACTGCATTGGTCAGTTCTAAATAAAGACTATAATTTAAGCGTATTAAATAGATGGGTTAGCGAAGGATGTATGGATGAAGTGAAACAAAGACTTGGTTATCGTTTTGAATTAATTGAAGCAACAATATCTGATAGCATTAAACCATTGGGAATTTTTGACCTTGAAATGAAAATTGCAAACAGAGGATTTGCAAGTCCTTACAACCAGAGAAATCTTGAAATTATATTAATGAATAATCTAAGTAAAGAAAAATTTAGATTAATTACGGATGAAGATCCAAGGTTATGGCTTTCAGGAGATACGACTCAAATAAGTGTTACAGGTGGTATCCCGGCAGATATGAATGAAGGTGAATATACTGCATATTTATTTCTTGCAGATCCAGAATCTCAATTACACGATAATCCGGATTATGCAATTAGGTTAGCAAATACAGGATTATGGGAAGATTCTACCGGATATAATTCTTTAAATCACAATGTAAAAATTTCTAATAGTGCTGAAGGTGAAAATTATAATGGTAATAATTTTTTTGGATTATATAATGGGACTACAGATGTTAGACCTGAGATGCAATCAAATCCTGAGAATTATTCCATCGGTATTTATCCTAACCCGTTTAATGGATTTACCACTATTGTATTTAACATGAATCCCAGGGAAATAATTAATGTTAGAATATATGATATTATGGGAAGGATAGTAAAAAATTTTAAGGATGATGAATACTTTAACAATAGAATTGTTTGGAATACTACCACTCAAAGTTCGGATAACTTGAGCAGCGGAATTTATTTCTTTACCATAAGAACTAGAGAAAATCTTTATTCAAAAAAAATAATGTTACTTAAATAATTTTTTATTCAATTAAACATAGGAGTACGTCATGAGAAAAGTGATTACTGTGTTAAGTTTCCTTTTCATCTTTGGGTCAGCTTATGCTCAAATAACGATCGATGGAGATATGTTAGATTGGGCTGGAATTGAACCACTAGATACTGGGCTACCAGCAGAGAGCTATGGGGCAGTGCAAGATCAACAATATATAGATTTCAATTTGAAGCATGTTTACATTACTCACGATACCGCAAATGTATATTGTAAAATTGATTTAGATGATGCGGCAAATTTTAATAATTTTTATAATTATACAAATCCACCAGTATTTGAAATGTATTTTGATACAGAGATAGGAGATACAACTGGTTTCGATTGGGGTTGGTGGAATAATGCCTATAATTATTATATAAATTTAGCCCCGACATTACATCCAGATTCATTGAATAAATATGCTGAGTTATATTTATATACTGGTGCCAGAATGCCGACGTATGCGGAAGGTGAATTTGTTTTATTAGCTCACGTTCCAATGTCAATCAATAGTGAAAATAATCAAGTTGAATTTTCTGTACCACGTAACTTGATTAATTTTGGTAGCGAGTTCAGACCTTGGATATATTCCGTTGGCGATTTTCAATGGGATACAGGAGCATCCCAACTTCCTTTAGAAGGTGGAGACTATATGCTTAAGTATGATTTTTGGTATGGTGGTTCTGTTTATCAACACAAGGGTACTCAAATAGTTTCTGATATTACTATTGATGGAGATCTACTTGATTGGGTACAGGCAGGAATTCAACCAGCAGACGTTGATCAGGCCGCAGAAGAATTAGGTGACATGCCAACCGGACCAGAGTTTGATGTTCAGGATATGTATCTCACCAGTGATTCTACTAATATATACGTAAGAATTGATATAGATCCTTCAGCAACGTTTGCAGGGATGTATAATAATTATACTAACTCACCAGCTTTTCAACTCTTCTTTGATGTTAACTGGGGTGACACAACAGGTTTGGGATATGGTGGATTCTGGAAATTGCCTGTTGATTATATGGTTGACCTTAGTGCCGCATTGAATCCAGATTCAACCGGAAATACGGTTCCTGTGTACAAGTATATAGCTGATTGGGCAGGTGCATTTGAAGAATTTACAGAGGTGCCGGATGTATATGCAACATTTGCAAAAAATACTGAAGATAATGTTGTAGAAATTGCTGTACCTCGTGCTGGTATTAATGCTGGTACGGATGTAAGGCCATGGTTATATGTAGTAGGTGATCAAAATTGGGATAATAAAGAATATGTTCCTAATACTATCATTGATGGATGGGGAGGAGCAGAAGGCGAGTATTATGCCATTAATTATAACTTTATCAATGGACCTTCGGTTCATAGACTAAGTGATAAAAGTACTGTGACCGCTGTCGAGGACAATCATCAAATTCAGACTGTTGAAGGATTTGGATTAGTATCGAACTTCCCCAATCCATTCAACCCTACGACAACAATTGAATTTTCACTTCCAGAGCAAGGTAAAGTTAAAATTGAGATATATGATATTTTGGGAAGTAAAATAGCTACGCTTATTGATAATCAGGAATTAAGTGCCGGACAAAATAGGCTAGTATGGAATGGAAAAAGTGACAATGGAGTTCAAGTGGTAAGCGGTACATTCATTTATAAAATAACGTCCGGAAAATATAGTGTAAGTAAAAAAATGATGTTGTTGAAATAAATTAACTAGCAGGCATAACTTCGTTATGCCTGCTTTTACTTTATAAGAAAATTTATTGGTGAAAGATAATAAATATTTTACTAGTCTTCTTCTGATTTTTAGTGTTTCATTTATTTTATATTCCTGTTTACCTGACAGAATGCCTACGGAGCCTACTGAAATTACTCGTCCTGTTTTTGTAGATTTTGCGCAGGGTGAATCTAACTTGAATGTTCCTTTAAATAATCAGATAACAATGTACTTTAATGAAGCTATGGATCTGAATAGTTTTCCTTCCTGCTTCAAAGTCGAAAGTATTAGCGGTGAAATTCCGGGGAAATTTTCCTATGGTTCATCAGATACTATCGTAGTATATACTCCATCTTCAAATTATAAACCAGCAGAATATTATCAAATCATCTTGACTGGTGGAGTGAGAGATATTCACGGTAATTCCGTTGTATCTCCAATTGAAGAAGATACTCCACAAACAGATTGGTTTTTTACGAGCGGTGATTATTCAAATAATGGGTTCCCGTATGTTTTTATCAGAGACAAATCAAATAGAAATGTTATTTATAGAGTAGGCAACCTGAATGTATATAAAGATAATTTATTACTTCCCGGGGCTACTGATTATCAGACCTCTGCCATTGAAGTAGAACCTAATTCAGATCAGTTATATGTTGTTAATCTAAGGGTATCTGATGGGCTTGTAACAATTGTGGATCCCTCCTCCTTCTCAGTCCTTAAACAATTGCCAGTTGGACTTGGTCCGACCAATATTGAATTTGGTAATCAGAAGGGCTATGTAACTAATCTATCAGCAAAATCTTTTTCAGTAATAGATCTTAATTCGGCAACGACCGAAACAACTTATGTTTTCCCAGATGGATTCAGACCTAAAGATGTTGCTTATAGTTTATCGCTGGACAGGTTATACTTTTACAGCTCTTTAAATTCAGATATAAAAGTCTTAGAAGCAAAGGATCTTAATAATTCTCATATTATAGCCTCTGGATTGACAACCCGACCAACTGATATAGAAATAACTAAAGATGGAAGATACCTTTATATGATAGGAACTAATTCGAATATGCTCTCTATCATTGGTCTCGAATCAGAAACTGCAAATCCGATAGGATTAGATTATCAATATCTAACTGATGGTGTAATGGGTACTGAATATTACTACGTAGCGTATTACAGAGGCACAGGTGGAGACAATATAGGTGGAGTCTTAAAAATTGATATTAACTCGCATTCAATTGTTGGAAAACTTGAATGGGAGTATCAGGTAGATCAATTAAAGCTAACCTCAGCAGAAGAATTATTATATGCTGTAACACCTGTTGATTCCACTGTACAAGTCATTGAGACTAAAACAATGAAAAATATAACAAGTGTTAAAGTGGAGGGTAATCTAAAGTTTTTAGCCATAACGAATAAAAATTATTAATAGTAATAAGAAAAAATATTGGTTACGTCATGAATAAATTCATTTTCAAATTAGTTGTTTTTACATTGATAATGACCTATCAAATCAACGCTCAAAGCGATGGAAAAATTGTCGGGACGGTAAAAGATCAAAAGGGACAGCCTCTCATTGGTTGCAGTATATATATAGAAAATTTAATGATAGGAGATGCATCTGATAAAGATGGAAATTATATAATATTGAATATACCTTCTGGAACTTATGATATTAAAGCCCAGATGCTTGG
This sequence comes from Ignavibacteriaceae bacterium, assembly GCA_036170275.1. GTDB lineage: Bacteria > Bacteroidota > Ignavibacteria > Ignavibacteriales > Ignavibacteriaceae > IGN3. The sequence goes on along the minus strand of JAVHOU010000184.1, from coordinate 27,302 downwards.
ATATAACACTCATATTATTGAGGGTGTAAAAGTACAATCAGGCTTAACGACAAATCTAGATTTTCAATTAAGTTCAGGCACTGTTGAGTTGCAAGAGGTTCAAGTAACTTCTTATAAAATACCTCCTGTTCAGAAGGACTTGACTAGTAAATTGCAATCGAGGACGGGTGAGGAAATTTCTCAAATACCAATTACTTCAGTAAAAGATGTATTGACTCAGCAGGCAGGTATAATTCCTGATATTAAAACACAACCAGTTTCTAGTCAACCGGTCTTCGGGCAATTTGCAACAATTCCTACGGATGCTTTGCATTTCAGGGGTGGAAGAGAGGGTGAGGCAAGCTATTTACTCGATGGGATAAATGTAGCAGATGCTCTGTGGGGAAGTTTTGATCTTGATCAAGTGGGTGAATTGTTAATTAGTTCAATGGAGACTTTTACGGGTACTTTTGCTCCTCAATATGGAGAAGCTATGTCGGGTGTAGTTAGCATTTCCAGTTTGAACGATATCTCTGACACACCTAAATTCGGATTTAAATCTTATACAGATAAGTTAGGTCTTGGCTCATCGTCTCAAAATACGAAGAGTTATGAATTTGTAATATCTTCTGCTCTTCCTTTTTATAAAAATCTTGATTTGGTTTATTCTCACCGAAGCTTCAGTACAGACGGGTACATATATGGTTATATATACCCTGAATATGTAAATAGCGGAGGTACGGATTTTAGCGGGACACCCGAGAAGGTCCCAATGCAATACAATGACTCTCAATTTGATTTTGGGAAAATCTTGTGGCAAGTCGTACCTCAATTCAGGTTAAGTCTCGGTGGATTTATTTCTAAATCAAATAAGGGACTTTATAATCATTATTTTAAATATAATCCTTATGGAACTCCCCGCGTTAGATTAAATGATAATTTAGGTTATTTGAAAATGAATTATCTAATAAGTGAAAACAGCTATATCGACTTTTCTATAGCTAATTATGAAAGAGGATTTAAATCTAATGTATATGATAATATTTCATATTATGATATAGTCCCGCAAAATGGGACAGCTGAGTTTTCGATTTCTGGTGAGGATTGGGTTTTCTTTGATACTTATTTTGACAGGAAGGAAGCTAGTTTAAACTACGTTTGGCAAATAAATAAAATGCATAATTTGAGCATTGGATCTAGTTATCAGTATTTAAAGACAGATTTGACTCGCAGAAATCCTGATGGTGGGGTAGTATTGGAGCAGTACTCATATAGACCATACCAGATAGATGGATATGTAAATGAGAAGATGGAATTTTCTGATATGGGATTAATTATAAATCTTGGAGCTAGATTTGATTATATAAACACAAACAGATTAGTACTTCAGGACATAACACAAATATCTAACCCTAACGCTCCGCTTGAGGAAGCAAAATCTGAATTTTATATAACACCAAGATTAGGAATAAGTTTTCCAATAGCAGAAAAAGCCGCTGTTAGATTTGGTTACGGTCATTACTATCAGTTCCCAAATTATTATCAAGTCTTTCAAGGAACCTATTTAATAGAAGCAACGGGCGAGTACAGGCCTAATCCACAGTTAGAACAATCTCCATTAGCATCTCCCTCGATTGAACCTGAGAAAACTGTAAATTATGAGTTCGGTCTTCAGACAATGCTAAGCAATTTTGTTTCTCTTGATGTAACCGCGTTCTACAGAAAAACAAGCAACCTCATTGGCGTAATACTCAATGAAACAAGTGAAGGAAAAAGATTTCAGGAAATGACCAATATTGATTATGCAACTGTTAAAGGTATTGAAATCTCATTAAAAAAACATTTTTCTGATAACTTCTCAGCTTTCATAAATTATACTTTATCAAACACTTTGGTAAGTACATCAATATTATTTGAAAGACCTACTGATGAATCCAGAACATTTCCGGCCAACTGGGATCAACCACATGTTTTCCAAGGTAACGTACATTTTGAGATGAAAAATGGATTTGGATTTTCATTATACGGAAGTGTATCATCAGGATTCCCATATACCAGATCTTCCTTTGATCCAAACGGTGAACGTTCGCCTGCAATGCATGAAATTGATTTAAACCTATTTAAAAATTTTGATTTATTCGGTTTTAAACAGCAGCTCTTCGTTCAAATTTTAAATGTTACGAATGATCCAAATATCTATTGGGTTTATTCAGATTCTGGTATAGCTGGTCAAGATGCCAATGAAGCGACATCTTATGATTATACAAATAACCCAGCTATGTATGGACCTGGTAGAACTATAAGACTGGGTGTAAAATTATGGAATTAGTAATGATAAGATTATTAAAAAAGTACCTTTGTTCAGAAATCATTTTTGGGATTCTGTTTATTATATCATTAAATGTAAAAGCTCAAGTCAAAAATCCAATGGATTTAAAAAGATGGAATAAGTTGGATATAAATAAAGTAGCAACAGTATTTGATAATGTTGGAATGCTGTGTGATGGTAATAATCAGAACTCTAGTCTTGCTAGGCCTCCATCTTTTGAATATCCTCAAGGAAGTGGGAAAGAGTATGGAACCTGTGTAGCTATAGTTGTCGGAGCTCCCTATCCCCAAGATCCTGAGGTTGTTGGAGGAGTAAATCCAAACAATTATCCATATTTGGATGGATGTATGGATGAAGGACCAGCTGATTTTTGGAACGAAGAACATTTTGCGCCCTATCCGGAATTTACCAATCCAACCAAAGCCTCTGTTAGCACAGATCCAGACTCCTGGCCTCAAACATGGCCGACAGCTTTACCCAATTACTATCCGGTAGATGGTATTTCTGAAAATATAATTACAAATAATAATCTTCCAATGGTTTCAATATTAATTGATCCTGAAACAGGATGGGCAGGTGCTGGAGCAAATGGGAAGACAATAGCAGATCAGGAATCCTTTAGTTATATGTTTGGGTGGGGTGGGACAGATCAAATAGGTTCGGGTAACAGCCAAACAAGATGGTTGCATACTCAACTGATGATGCGAAGTATGGCATGGGAAGGATCACTTTATGAAAGTTTTATAGTTTGGGTTTTTATTGTTCGTAACCCCACCACTAAACCAATTGTTGATATGTCGATGGGTATTCATTTAGACTTCGGGTTCTTTCCATCATTTATACCAGGGATCCACGCTGATGATGACAGACATTATTATGATCCTAACCTCCAGCTTGCATATGGATGGGATGACAATAATTATGAAGAAAATCCTCTCGGCGGTGGCTCTATTAGTGGTGATCAAGTTGCCTGGGCTGGAGTACTTTCTATGAAAATGCCAGGAGGTGACGGCAAGGTAAAAACTTATGATGCTACCCATTTCTGGGAAGGACAAACAACCCCTTCGGGTAGTGGAGGCGATCCAGAAATGTATTATAAATGGAATTTATTAAATCTGAATGATCCCCAAGACAGCAATGGAGACGGAATTGACGATGACTTTGATAAGAACGGTGTTCCAGATTCTCAGGATGGCGGCATTGGTTATTATGTAGGTACAGGAGCTGATGGTCTTCAAGTTATGGGTTCTGATAAATTTACTCTTAACCCTGGTGAAGTAGACACAATGATTTTTGCTACAGTATTCGGTATGACGGAACAGGAAATCAAGACTAACTCCCAAAGAGCTCTGGCATTATATAAAAATAATTGGCAACCTTTGAAGGCACCTCCAGCACCTTCAGTTGAAGGTTTCATTGATGATAGAGAAACTATTTTGGTTTGGGGAACTGAAAGTGAAAAAGATCCTGAGTTTGAAGGATATAAAATTTATAGATCTCAGGATAATGGCCAGACATGGGGCAGTGAAAGTTTTACTGATTTTCAGGGTGGTACACATTATATCCCTTTAGCACAGTATGATAAAGAAGACGGTATAAAAGGTTATTATCAGACACTTCCGGAATATGCCTGGTATTATTTAGGTGATGATAACTGGAATAAATTAAGATTTGTAGTTGATGGTGATTCATTAATTGGTTTCGATCTTGGCGGGAAAAAGCTTCAACATTTTACAACTGGTGATACTGTAAATGTATATGTAGATAGAGATGTTTTGAATGGAGTTAATTACAGATATTATGTTTCTGCATATGATACTGGAAATGCAATAATTGGCCCACTCGAAAATTCTGCTGCTTCAAAGCCTGAGGAATTTAATAATACAATTAATTTACGTCCGGAGTTACCACTGGAAACTAAAAATCTAAGCAATGTAAGAGTGGTCCCTAATCCATATAGAATTGCAGAGATTTGGGAAACAGGATGGAACGATCATATAATACAATTTACAGGCTTATCACAGCAAGCCACAGTTAAGATTTTCAATTCAAGTGGTGAGCTGACTAAAACGCTGGAAAAGGAAAGTCAATCAAGCATTTTGAATTGGAATTTGAGAAATGAGTATGAACAGTTAATTGCTCCAGGGGTTTATTTTTATTATATAAATTCTCCGATAGGTACAACAACAGGCAAATTTTTTGTAATACTTTAACAGGAATAAGTTATGAATTTGTTATTTAATAAAATAAAAATTATGGGAATATTTCTGACATTGTTGCTCTTGATATTAATAGTCTTCCCAAATTCATCATTTGCCCAACAAGTCGATTATTCTGGTACTTCTGCAGCTAATTTTCTTAAAATTGGGGTGGGTGCCAGACCAATGGCGATGGGTGACGCTGCAATAGCAACAATAAATTCTGCTGATGCATTATACTGGAATGTTGCTGGATTAACTAGAATCGATGACGAGTTATCGTTTTCAATCTCTACTATGGACTGGCTTGTAGATTCTCGTAATTCATATGTGGCCGCTGCATATAAATGGGATGATTACGGGACTTTTGGTATTGATCTCCAATATCTAGATTATGGGAAAATTGAGGAAACAACAGTCTATGATCAGAATGGGACGGGAAGATTTTTCTCAGCTAATGATATGGCTATTGGATTAGGTTATGCTAAAAAATTAACCGATAGATTTTCATTCGGTATTAAAGTAAAATATATTAATGAGACACTTGCCAATGCAACAGGAAGTGCTTTTGCTATTGATCTGGGGGCTGTTTTCCTAACTACATTTTTTGATAACAATTTCCGTCTAGCCGCTTCTCTATCAAACTTTGGTACAAAAGTTAAGTTTTCTGGAAAAGATCTTGCTGTAACATACAGTATTCCGGATAATCCAAGTAATAAACAAGTCCCGGCAGATCTCACTACACTGGAATGGGATATACCACTGTTACTCAGATTTGGAATATCAAATTATTTTATAAATACCAATAATCTGACTCTATTGGTCGCCTACGATATTTTGGATAGCAGAGATTACAACGTCAGGCATAATGTGGGTGCAGAGGTAGGTCTTTATAAAATGGTTTATTTAAGGGGTGGATACAAATTTAACTATGATGAAATAAAATATACAATTGGCTTGGGCTTAGATTTTAATGAAATTTTAAATTATAAACTAAAACTAGATTATGTTTACTTGGACTACGGTGTTTTTGGATCTTTGAATCAATTCACTTTATCGTTTAATCTATAGTAAACATATCGGAATTTTATATGAAACGAATTTTACTTTTACTTTTACTTTTTTTAATATCATCCATAATATCCGCACAAAATAATCCTATGTCTTTTCAACGTTGGAATATTTTTAATATTAATAAAGTTAGTACTCAATTTAATAATACCGGTTTGCTTTGTAATGGCAATGAGCAATCCAGGGCATTAGCAAGAGAGCCTTCATTTGAATATCCTACTGGTAGCGGAATAAGTTGGGGGACTTGTGTAGGAGTAATGATCGGCGCCCCAATTAACCAGTTGGAAGGTGCTGTTGGTGGTTGGCCGAATCCAGCAGATAAGTATACAGCATTTTGCGACGCTACAGTTGATGAAGGACCGGCAGCATATTGGGATGAAGAACATTTTTTTCCTTATTCGCAGTTTGTAAATGGTGATAAAGCCTCAATAATGAGCGATGATAAAAGCACATGGCCCTCCCAATGGCCTTCGACTTATCCTGTACTGAATGATCCTATTAAATTTGATTCTGCAACCGGTTGGCCGGGTTTTGGACCAAACGGAGAGAAACTTGCAGATCAAGAAACTTTTTCCGTTGTACAAGCTTGGGGGGGCACTGATCAATTGACATCTACTGATCCACATCCAAATTTTTTAAGAACTCAGATGGTAATTAGAGGAATGGCTTGGGAAGGAACGCTTTATGAGGATTTTATTGTTTGGGTTTATATAGTAAGAAACATCGGGACAGCACCTATCACGGATATGAGAGCAGCAATCCATGCAGACTTCAGTTTTATTCCACAGTTTTATTCAGGGATTGGTTATGATGATGACAGACATTATTATGATCCCAAATTACAACTGGCCTATGGGACAGATGATAATGGATATGAGGAGTCTCCATTAGGCGGAACAATTCCACCAGATAAAATTGCCTGGGCTGGAGTAGTAGCACTTCAAATGCCAGGGCCGTCAAAAAAAGTTGCAACTTATGATGCCTTTCATTTTTGGATGTTGGCGACCACACCGGCAGGTAATGGTGCTAGGTCGGATTGGTACTTCGATTATAATATCAGAAATATTAATGATCCTGAAGATAGCAATAATGATGGAATTGATGATGACTTTGACCATAATGGTATTCCTGATGCGGATGAAGGCGGTCAGGGATATTATCTTGGATTAGGTGCGGATGGTCTACAAACATTAGGGTCTGGACCTTTTACTTTGAATCCGGGTGAAAGTGATACTTTAATATTTGCAACAGTTTTTGGAACAAGCGAGAAAGATATAAAAGCGAATGCAAAAGGAGCGATCACATTATTCCAAAATAATTGGAAAGTTGTTGAAGCTCCACCAGTTCCGGTTGTAGAAGCATTTCCAGGGAACCGAAGAGTAAAACTTGTCTGGGGAACAAAAAGTGAAAAAGATTCTGAGTTTGAAGGGTATAAAATATATAGGTCTCAGGATAATGGTCAGACATGGGGTACTAAAACTTTCAAAGATTTTGATGGTGGTATTCATTATGTCCCACTTAAGCAATTTGATTTGGAAGATGGCATTAAAGGAAATTACAGGACCCTACCACAATATGCCTGGTTCGATTTGGGCAGCGATAATTGGACTCAGCTTAGGCAAGTTGTTGAGGCTGATACATTCAAATATTTCCATATTGGAGATACTATAAATGTATTCTATGATACTGATGTCATTAATGGAGTAAATTATAGATATTACGTTGCCGCGTATGATTCCGGGAATGGTATAATTGGTCCTCTGGAAAACAGTTATAGTAATAATCCTGACGAAATGAATAATACAGTTGAGGTAATTCCTCAAGCACCTGTTTCCGAAAATAATCTGGATGAAATAAGGGTTGTTCCCAATCCATATAGAATTGCAGAAATCTGGGAAGCAGCGCTAACTGATCATCAGATTCAGTTTACCAATATGCCAGCCGAGGCAACAATAAAGATATTTAATTCCTCTGGTGATTTGATTACAACCATCTATCATTCAAAAACTGAGAGTCTGGCTCCTAGTATTGCTACGTGGGATCTAAGAAATAATTACAATCAGTTAATTGCGCCAGGAGTTTACTTTTATAGTATAACTTCAGCCATAGGTAATAAGACAGGTAAATTTTTTATTATTCTTTAAATTATTATTTCAAAAGAGAAATTGTGTTAATAATAATTAATAGGGATTTTTAAAAGAGATTTGTGATATTTTGATTACAGCAAATTATACTTCGTGACCAATAAAAGATTGAGTTTAAATAATGTATCATATTTCAATGTATTTTGTCCTCTTTTTCGCCTTTACTCTTCAGGCTTCCGATAATCCAAAATTGTCAAATAAAGTTTTAAGTATTGAATACAATCAAAAAATGTACAGTCGTATTTCTAGTACACTTCCTGAGACAAAAGAGTTGATGATGAAATATTTTCCTTCCGAACAATTAATTATTGCAAACGATACTATCTCTGATTTTAATTTAGAAAATGTCAAAGAACTAAATACTAATAGTAGAACAGGCTTAATGCTGGAAGGTATTTTCAATGATAATGGAACTAAAATAAAAAAAGATCTAACTGTCCAATTTGAAAAAGAATTTCCCAGTTTCATTATTACTAAAGTAAAATATACAAATATAGGTGGTGATACTTTAAGAGTAATCGGATGGATAAATAACTACTATAATATTGAAGCAAGTAGGGATACAACTCCACAGTTCTGGTCATTTCAAGGGGCTTCGTACGAAGATAGACGAGATTGGATTCAACCTCTTCATCAAGGATTTCATCAAGAAAATTATATGGGCATGAATGCAAGCGATTATGGTGGTGGAACTCCTGTTTGTGATATTTGGCGCCCTGATATAGGATTTGCAGTCGGTCATTTTGAAACCACTCCTAAACTTGTATCAATTCCAGTAACGATTGGATCAATCAAAGAAGGCGCTAATATTCATTTATTATATAAATATCTTGAAGAAAAGGAATTAGCACCTGGTGAATCTTTTGAAACATATGAAACATTTGTCTCTGTGCATAAAGGAGATTACTATCGCACACTAAAAGACTTCAGTAAAATAATGGAAGAAAAAGGTTTGGTATTTGAAAATTTTTCTCCAGCTACTTATCAAGCTGAATGGTGTGCATGGGGTTATGAAAGAAATTTTACAACTAGTGAAGTCTTAGGAACACTTCCCAAAGTTTCTGAACTAGGGTATGCTTGGGCGACACTTGACGACGGTTGGCAAACTGCTGAAGGAGATTGGTATTTGAATCCTAAAAAATTTCCTAACGGCGATGCTGGTATGAAGAAATTTGTTGATGAAATTCATAAACATAACCTTAAGGCGATGTTGTGGTGGGTTCCTTTAGCGGTTGATCCAGGTACTGATTTGATAAAAAACCATAGTGATTATCTTTTGTTAAATAAAGATGGTTCTAAACAAGATATTACTTGGTGGGACAGTTATTACCTATGTCCAGCCTATGAACCTGTAATCGAGTATCATATTAATCTTGTTAAAAAGATAATGAAAGACTGGGGATTTGATGGTATAAAGGTTGACGGTCAACACTTAAATATGGTTCCTCCTTGTTATAATAAAAAGCATCATCATTCATATCCCGAGGAATCAGTTGAAAAATTACAGGACTTTTATAAAAAAATATTCGAGACGGCTATAAGCATTAAGCCTGATGCAGTAATTCAAATTTGTCCTTGCGGAACCGAGTATTCATTTTACAATATTCATTATTTGAATCAGACTGTTGCATCTGATCCGGCTTCTTCTTGGCAAATAAGATTGAAAGGTAAAACACTAAAAGCTTTAATGGGGGCTAACGCGCCTTATTTTGGGGATCATGTAGAGTTAAGCGATAGTGGTTCTGATTTTGCATCGACTGTTGGAGTAGGCGGAATTGTGGGAACTAAGTTTACTTATCCTACAGATCGTCTTGATCACAAAAATTATGTACTTACCAAAGAAAAAGAAGTTATTTGGGAAAAATGGTTAGGCATTTATAATGTTAACGCATTGTCCAAAGCGGATTACAGGGGGGAACTTTATGATATCGGATATGACAAACCAGAAACTCACGTCGTCCAAAAGGGGGATACATTATATTATGCTTTTTATGCAGATAAATGGAATGGTGAGATAGAGTTAAGAGGATTAGAAAACAAAACTTATAAAGTTATAGACTATGTCAATGACAAATTTATTTCAAATGTTGATGGTAAGAGTGCAAAATTAGATGTCAGGTTTGATAAATATTTATTGATTAAAGCAGTGATGCAAAATTAATTTTTATTTAAAGCAGAACAGGGGAAGGGAACTAGTTTCCAATTAAACGTTTCAAAAAATGTTTTCGAAAGATTATCTCAACCCATCGTACAGCCAGATATTATTTGATAAAAATGAAATGGTCGTTCACTCAATAGGGAAAAAATATAATATCGATATAGATCCGTTTGAAGGTGAAAAGGAATTAACAATAAAATTAAAATGATGAGAGAAAAATGGGACTTTCAAAGCCTGAACTAATTAGATCTATAATATTTCATATTACATTCATTCTATTTACAAATTATTCTTTCGCACAGCAGGTATGGAAACCTAATACTGATTGGGGTCATTGGATTTTAGGTCACAAATCTGATTTAGGATTTCTTATAAAAAATAATATGACAGTGACTTTTGGAAGCGGCGCCCCAAATTTTGATGAAGTTACCCGGACTGAATTTGATACTAAAATGACGGAGGCTAAAAAGTTCAATCAATTCTATCATGATAACGGCTACATTGTGCTTCGCTATCTATCTACTTCGCTAAACGGCAATTCAAATTCCAACAAAGATATTCCAACAAAAGATCAGATCAATTATCTAAAATTTTATAATGAGCAATGGCAGGATTTTGAAGATTATATCGGTCCTAAACCACCGGAAGACCCTACTACTTGGATGATGATAAAGTCCGACGGGAACTTTCCTTATTATAGATATGCACCTTACGGGCAAGAAACTCATTCAGGATTTGAAGCTTGGGGTGTTCCTGTAAATCCTGATTATGTCCGATTGATGGAAGGTAAGATAAGGGCTCAGGCAGAAACAGGAATTGATGGTTCTTATATTGATTGGACGCAGATAGCGGAAGGTACGTCTTACGATATCTATTCTGAAAAAGGATTTAAAAACTACCTCAAACAAAATTTACCTGCTGGAGTAAGTCTTAAAAAATATAACACGTCTGATTACGATAATGTAAAATTGCCTGAAAAACGCGGTGATAATTTTTGGATGGAGTGGATTACATATCGTGGATATCAGGTAGCTGAGTTTCATAAGCACTTGCGAACAGTAGCAAGAAAATATAATCCTAATTTTTTAATATCTGGTAATGTGTACGGCGGTTTTGGTTATGGACCAATTGCATATCATTCTGCCGGTAATATGGAAATGCTTGGAAGAGAAGGTTATGATGATTTTATCTATTCGGAAATTCAAGAGTACCTGGATTTAGCGCCACGCAATAAAGATGGAATAAAAATTACAAATAGTCCTGCGTTAAAGTATCTCACAGCACTCGCACATGGAAAACCTGTTATCGTTTATGCTACAGAAATTACTCCGCCGATATTCCCAAATCCTACGGAAAAATGTTTAAGTGCGATGGCCCAGATTAATATTGCAGAGGCTGTAGCAAATCATTGTATTTTCCGTGAGAAAAGGGAGACACCTCAAGGCGCTACTGATCTTTACAAATTTTTAGCAGATAATCGTGAATATTTAATTGGAGCACAGCTTTATAGTAATGTTGGTATTGTAGCATCATTAAATCAGTATCTGGCAGATGAAAATAGTTTTGCTTTTAGCACTTCCCGGGTACTTACTGATAATGGAATTAGTCATACTTTTTTAGTTGAGGACGATCTTACAACTTCTTATCTCAATCAATTTGATTTGATCGTACTTCCTTATTTACCGTTGATGAGTCAGGACAATCAAAATAGCCTGATTAAATTTGTTAAGGATGGTGGGAAGTTAATTATACTCGGAGCAACCGGTGTCAAAGATCAGTACAATCTTGCGAATGACAAGATACCATTTCTTGATGAATCAAATTTATCAGAATATCCTAAAGAGAAATTATTAAAATCTTTAGGGGACGGAGAAATCCTTTTCATTCCATTCGAAATTCCCAAACATAAATTCTTAACAAAATCTGAAATTAGAGGGGACGCAACAACTTTTGGTTCAACAATGACAGATATTTTTGCAGATGTACCAGAAGCTTATACTCGTGCAAATATGCATCCCGATCTTAAACAAATACTTAATGATCTGTCTTCTGAAGTGATAACTCTGTCTGGTCAAGTTACAAAAATAGATTCCGGATTACCTTTTTTTGAATTGACAACAATGCTTAAAAATAATGATCATATGCTCGTACACCTCGTTAATTATAATGTTACTGTGGATGGGGACATAACTTCAGCAAAGGATATTAAGGCACAGATTAAAATACCTAAAGGATTAAAGATTAAAAGTATGTCATATAGCAGTGATCTTGGAGAGATGAAAGAATTGAAATACGAAAATTCTGAGAATGATGAATTAATCAACCTTACTTTTCCTAATCTAAATATTTATGGATTAGCCAAAATCGAATTAGAGTAATTTCTAAGTTTTCATATAGTATCTGTATTAAAACCTTAATTAAGGGATTATTAAATAATTGGAAGTAACCACCACTGGGAAAAATGATGGTAAAATCGTTCAAAGATAAGAGAGTCTTAATGTGTTACGTTTGATAATTATTTTTCTGTGTTTTTATGTTTCATCGATAGCTCAGGTAGCTGAAGGTAAATATTATTTTGAAAGCATTCTTAACAATGGTGAAGGATGGTGGGGCGGGGTAGTTGTTGATGGTCCTTTAATGCCTTTTGGAAAATTTGAATACAAGCATGACCTCTACGGTGATGTTAAAGAAAATCAAGGCTCACCGGTTTTAATTTCAAATTCAGGTCGTTATATCTGGTGCGATGAACCTTTCAAATTTGAGTTTAAGAATGACAGCTTAAAAGTATCCTCGAATTTAAGTCAGATAAAATCAGGCAAGGCTGGTAATTCCTTAAGAGATGCTTACATGTTTGTCTCTCAGAACTTTTTCCCTCCGCAGGGTGAAATACCGGATTCATTATTATTTACAACACCTCAATACAGCACCTGGATTGAACTAACATACAATCAAAATGAAAAAGACATATTAAATTATGCACAAGCGATTATTGATAATGGTTTTCCACCTGGCGTTATTATGATTGATGATAACTGGCAGGAAAACTATGGAACATGGAATTTTAAAGCGGCAAAATTTAATGATCCCAAAAACATGGTTAATAAATTGCATGAACTCGGATTTAAAGTAATGTTGTGGGTATGTCCATTTGTAAGCGCTGATTCTCCAAATTACAGACTTCTTGAAAAAGAGAATGCTTTTTTGATGGAAGATAATGAGGAAAAAAGACCTGCAATTATAAGGTGGTGGAATGGTGCAAGCGCCTTGCTTGATTTTACAAATCCTTTTGCTGAAAAATGGTTTATCGATCAGTTAAAATCGCTTATGGAAACATTTGATATTGATGGGTTTAAATTTGATGCAGGAGACCCAAATTTTTATACCGGGGAAATACTCTCAAATAAAAGCATTACTCCTAACGAGCATTCCGAACTTTATGCAAAAATTGGTCTTGAATTCCCTTTAAACGAGTATAGAGCGTGCTGGAAAATGGGTGGTCAGCCCTTGGCACAACGTCTCAGAGATAAAAGACATGATTGGCAGGATCTCAAACTTCTAATTCCGGGAATTATTGCACAAGGTCTAATGGGTTATCAGTTTACGTGCCCTGATATGATTGGAGGTGGTGAATATGGTTCCTTCATAAATCTTAAATCTATAGACGAAGAATTGATTGTACGATCAGCGCAATGCTCTGCGTTAATGCCAATGATGCAGTTTTCAGTTGCACCCTGGCGTATTTTGAGTAAGGGAAATATTGAAATATGCAGAGAGATGGCTGATTTGCATAAAAAAATGGGTGGTGAAATTCTAAAACTTGCAAAGGAAAGTGCTATTACTGGCGAGCCTGTAGTCAGGAATATGGAATACGTCTTTCCCCATGAAGGATATTCGGAAATTAAAGACCAGTTTATGCTGGGCAATGATATTCTGGTTGCACCAGTTCTTGAAAAAAATACTTATAACAGAGAAATTGTTTTTCCTTTGGGAAAATGGTTGGGCGATGATGAAAATATTATTTCAGGTCCATGTAAAATAAAAGTGGAAGTTCCGATTAGTCGGCTTCCCTGGTATAAAAGAATAAATTAGGACGGCAGTTTCAAGTACTTTAGAAATCGTAAATATGGTACTTTTATAAAAGTAAATTTGATTAAAAATATTGGAGAGAAAATGAAAAATAATTTTTCCCTAAGAAATGCCGCTTCTTGGTCTGTTATTACGCCGCTTTCTGCATTATCCATAGAACTTGGCAATATACCATTAAAATTTCCTGATTTTACAAGAGGGAAATGGAAAGAAAGTAGAGAATTGGGGATATTAAAAAACTATTAATTCATGCAATTTTCTCTAATTAATTGTTTCTAAAAAATTTATTTAAATTACTTCAAATGGAATAGAATATGAAAATAAATTTATTACTACTCCTTATCTCTTTTGCTTTTAGTGTATATGGACAAAGTACTTCATATATACATGAAGAAAGTTCCGCATTGAAAATTGGGAACCAATTTGTTGAGAGAACCATAACTATTGACAATCACAAAGCAGTTACATCTGAGATAATAAATAAATTGTCAGGACGGCATTATTCAGTATCGTCAAATGAGTTTTCACTTGAAATTGTGTTTGCCGGATTTGGTCCTGCTCTTGGTAAAAGCCAAAACGGAGAAAACCCATCTTCTATAACTGCTAATAATTTTCAATTTAATAATTCCACGATCATAAGTAATTCTAAAGACTCGAAGACTTTAGTCCTTAAATATTCTATGTCTGATTATTTGTACTCATTCAAACTCAATGTTTACTATAAAGTACGGGATGATGAGCCATACATAAGAAAATGGATTGAAATTAGCGATTCATCTGAAGGAATTCATTTTCTCGATAGAATAAATGTGGAAGACTTTGAATTTAATGATCCAAAATTTTCACATGGTGAATTTGGCCAACCAGTTTTCAATAATGATATATTCCTTGCTGTTGAATATCCAGCTGTGGAAAATTTAATTGATGGAAAGCATGTTAAGATTGGATACATAGTTGGAGAAAAAGTATCTAAGAATAAAATCATTTCTTATCCCTCAATAATCGGAGTTTCACCTTCCACAGAAAAACTTGAACAAAAATTTATGTCCTATGTTGATTCAATCAAAGTTAAAGGCACAAGACCGTTTCTACTTTATAATTCCTGGTATGAT
This sequence comes from Ignavibacteriaceae bacterium, assembly GCA_036170275.1. Taxonomy (GTDB): domain Bacteria; phylum Bacteroidota; class Ignavibacteria; order Ignavibacteriales; family Ignavibacteriaceae; genus IGN3. The sequence continues at coordinate 12,225 of JAVHOU010000184.1, read as the reverse complement.
TTAAGGAATCCGGCAATTGCAGAAAGTCCTGAAAGTATTATGAATGAAAAAAATGTGTTGGAAAGAATCGAATCATTCAAAAAATATATGTATGAAAAACATGATATTAGGCTAGATGCGTTTGTTCTTGACGATGGATGGGATAATTACAATAGTATTTGGGAAATTGATACAAGACATTTACCAAACAAGTTTACTCCATTTTTATATCCACTTAAAGAGATGCATACTTCATTAGGAATCTGGGCATCCCCATTCTGCGGTTATTCAAATCGTGATCTCAGAGTTAAATGGGGCAGTGAGCATGGTTATGAAAAAACTGGCGACTTCCTTTGTTTTGCTGGTAAAAACTATAAAGTGCAGTTTGAAAAGAAAATGGTAGAGTATACTAAAGAATTTAATATAGGATACTTTAAGTGGGATGGTTTTTTACTTGCTTGCAATGAACCTGATCATGGTCATTTACCCGGAGTGTATTCGCGCGAAGAATTAATTTCAACTTATATCCATATGATGCAATCTGTAAGAAAAATTAATCCGGATATTTTTATCAACATAACTGTTGGAAGCTGGCTTTCACCATGGTGGTTACAATATGCTGATTGTATTTGGATGCAAGGTGAGGATTATGCTTATGCTGAAGACGTCCCTTCGATGAATCCTAGAGATAAAGCTATTACTTATCGCGACGCAGTTCTGTGGGATAATTTTCAAAATCAAAAACTTCTTTTTCCTATTTCCAGTTTAATGACACACGGTATCATTAAAGGCAGACTAAATTTTCTTGGTGGTAAAAATGAGGCATTAGATTCTTTCAGTAATGAGGTAATGATGTACTTTGGAAGAGGAGTGATGATGTGGGAGCTATATGTTTCACCAGATTTACTTTCTGATGCAGAATGGGACGCAATCTCAAATTCATTAAAGTGGGTTAAAGCTAATAAAGATGTATTAAGCAGGACTAAGATGATTCTGGGTGATCCTTTAAAGAGAGAACCTTATGGATACGTTCATCTGACAAAAGAAAAGGGAATTGTACTATTACGGAATCCATATGTTGATGCAAAAGAAGTAACTGTTAAACTCGATCAATCAATCGGTGAAATGTCAACCGATGAAGAATACTTCGTAATAATAGTATATCCGTATAACAAAGTACTCACTGAAAAATTCAGTTTCCCAGGAGAGTTAACATTTAATTTAGGCAGTTATGAAATTGTGCTTTTTGAATTAATTCCTGCAAATCAAATTCAACCAGGTACTCCAATTGGTGTTCGTTATGATGTAAATGGAAATGGAAACATAGTTTTATATGAAGAGTTTGGTTCTAAAATAAATTATACTCTTTTCCCGCAAAATGAAATCAAGGCAATCAAACTTGACGGTGAACCTGAAAACATTTCCACAAAGAATATTGAAAATATTAGTGTCAAGGAAAGCAATTTAATAGGTAAGTTCTCAGTTTCAGTGCCCAATAATAATCATAACGGTAAACTAGCTTTTTTAATAGAGCCAGAAGAACGTTTGTTAGATGAGAAAACCCCAACACTGCAGATAACGGTAAATGGAACAACGGTTCAGTCAACTGTTGAGAAAGAAAATGGAAGATGGTTCTGGTTAACTGCCCCCATTCAAGGAGGTGAGAATGAAATTCAATTCGAATTAATGTTTAAAGAAAAAAATAAGTATAAAATTAGCCTATGGTTAATGGCAGATCAAATTCTTGAATCTTCATTACTTAATGAAAAAATAAGTGCTGATTCAGAAGTTTTACCTCCCAAACCATATTCATCAGAAGTCAAAAAAGTGACATTGAAAATTAACAGTTACATAATTCAGTAGGAGATATTATAATGTATTTTGATTGGATAACTTGGAGCATCTGGTTTATAGGATTTATAATTCTTGTCATATGGATTCTCGTTCCAGCAAAAGAGTTTAAAAAACTGGTTCAGAAGAAAAGAGCTGAGCATAAATCAAATAATCATTAATCTTCTATAACATTACTGGATAAAAAAATGATAACCATTGATTATATAATTGTTTTTGTTTTCTTGTTTGCAATGTTTTATATCGGCTCAATCTTTTATAAATGGGTTGGTAGCTCAGATGACTTTTATTTAGCAGGAAGACAACTCACCCCTTTTATTCTTGCCGCTGTACTTGCTGCGACAAATGTCAATTTATATAGCTTCGTCGGACAAGCAGGTATTGCATATAAAGAAGGCATTCCAATTATATGGCAAACCTGGACAGGCAATATGGCTATGGTAATTTCTGGTTTATTTGTTATCCCAATATTTAGACGATTGAGAATCCGAACCATTCCTGAATTCCTTGAAAAAAGATATAGTAAAGGCGTGAGAACTTTTGTTGCATTCCTTTGGATACTGCGCTTAACTTTCTGGCTTGGCGTAGTATTATATACTGCTGTGATAGCTGCTCAAACAATTTCAGGTCTAACTTCATTTACTGCTTGGGTACTTATTTTTTCAGTCGTTGTTATTATATATACAATTCTTGGAGGGATGTGGTCTGTTGCTTTTACAGATGTAATTCAATTCATTTTAATGCTAGGAGGAGCTCTCATATTACTCCCATTAGTAATGAGTGCGGTAGGTTGGTTTCCAGGGTTATCTGCCAAGTTACCAGAGGGTGCTTTAACACTCGTCAAAAGCACAGGAACATACAATTGGAAATTTATCATTGCAATTTTCCTTTTAGGAATAGAATGGGCATGCGTTGATCAGGGATTATTGCAGAGAGCTTTTGGAGCAGAAAGTACTCGAAGTGTTGCAAAGGGATTAGTATTAGCTGGAATAATTACAACTCCTTTTGCACTTTTGTGGAATCTACCCGGATTGGCTGCCAGAATTATCTACCCAAATTTAGCAAACGCAGATTCAGCTGTCCCACTTTTAATTGCAAATTTGGTTCCTAACATAGTCTTAGGACTGGTTGTGGTTGGCTTGTTATCATCTCAATTATCTACTATTTCAGGTAACCTTAATGGAGTAGCAACAATCTTTGCAAGTGATATTTACGAAAATGTTATTAATAGAAAAGCCACCGATAAAGATATTCTCTTGATCGCAAGAGTTATTACTTTAATAACGGGTGTTGGGATGGTATTGTTTGCTTATTTAGTGCCGATGTTAGGCGGTGCGGTCAATGCTTATTTAACAATAATTGCAATAATGGATATGCCTCTTTTTGTTATTGCAGTTGTTTATGGGCTTCTGTGGAAAAGGGTCAATTGGCAGGGGGCTGTCACTGGTTATATCTTGGGTGCTGTTTCAGGAGTAATAGGACAATTCTTTTATAACCTTGATTTTAATGTAACGACATTTATAACAGCTGGAACCACTTTGATTATTACACCCCTAATTAGTTTAATGACTAAAGAAGAGTCGAACGCGAAAATTGAAGCAATTTGGAGAGCACGAACAATTAGTGATGAAGAGATAAAGAATAAGGACGTTTACAATATTATTCCAAAATCATTTAATGGAAAACTTAGTCTTTCAGTTTTCTTTTTGGGATTAATAATATTTCTTGTTGGTGTATTTATGGGCAGCACAGGGTCGAGTTCAGCTTCGATTGTTGCCGTAACTGGTATGATAGTTTATTTCTTTGGTGGTCTATTAAGAGCTTATACTAATTAATAATTGTGGATTGATAATGGGTAAATTATTAAATGAATTAAAAATATCTACACCTGGTAGAGTGTGCTTGTTTGGTGAACATCAAGATTACTTACAACTTCCAATCGTTGCTTGTGCAATTTCACTCCGTATTTCAGTTGAAGGTACTAGAAAAGATGATATGTCGGTAAGGATTCAATTACCAGATACTTCCGATGAAGAATCTTTTAATCTTGATAAGCCAATAGTCTATACTAAAGAAAGAGACTACTTAAAAAGTTCAGTTAAAGTACTAGAAAAGTATGGGTTTAGTTTTTCTAGTGGATTTGATTGTATAGTAAATGGTAAAATTCCAATTAATGCAGGCACATCGAGTTCATCAGCCCTTATTGTCACCTGGATAAACTTTCTCGCCAGGATGAGTGATCAATCCCGGTATCTACCTGCTGAAGATCTTGCAAGATTTTCATATGAGGCTGAGGTACTTGAATTTTCCGAACCGGGTGGAATGATGGATCAATACTCTACATCATTTGGCGGTATTATCGCTCTCGATTTCTACCCCGCAATTAAAGTGACCAAGTTGGACACAAAGTTAAAAGCCTTTGTACTCGGAAATTCTCATCAACCTAAAGATACAAAATTCATTTTAAGCCATGTTAAAGATCAAATTTTAGCTGTCGATAGGATTCTTAAAAAGGTATATCCAGAATTTTCACTACAAAAAGTAAAACTCGAAGATCTGCATAAGTATTCTCCTCATTTGAATAATGATCAGTATCAGATATTAGAAGGTACTTTAAAGAATAGGGATTTAACAGTTGTTGCAAGAAATGAACTATCTAAAAAAAATCCGGATCATATGTTTATTGGAAAATTACTAAGTGAACATCATTCTGTTTTAAGAGATATTCTTGGTATTTCGACCCCCAAAATTGAAGAGATGATTAAAGCAGCATTAACTGCCGGTGCGTACGGTGCTAAAATTAACGGCTCAGGTGGTGGTGGATGTATGTTTGCATACGCACCTGAATATCCTGAAAAGGTGAAAGCAGCAATTAAAGATGCAGGTGGTGAAGCGTTTATTATTATATCTGATTCTGGATCTCGTGAAGAGTTGGTGGAGGAATAAAAATGAACGAAGGCAGATTAGTTATTCTTGCGGGCGGCATTTCATCACGGATGAAAAAACCTGGGGAGGTAAAATTAAACGTTGATAAAAAAATTATTCAGGATGCAGATAAAAAATCAAAATCAATGATTGGTGTGGGTAAAGATTATAGACCATTTTTGGATTATTTATTATTCAATTCAAAGCAATCAGGATATAATGATATAGTGCTTGTCGTTGGTGAGAGAGACAGCTCAATCAAAGAGTATTATGGCAGTTCTGAAAGGAATAACAATTTTAATGGAATAAATATTTCTTATGCGATTCAACCAATTCCTGCGGGTAGAAATAAACCATTAGGAACTGCGGATGCTTTGATGTGGGGATTAAAATCGAAACCGGAATGGAAGGGGAATACGTTTACTGTTTGTAACAGTGATAATCTTTATTCTCAAAAAGCATTAAGGTTAATGCTAAACTCACCTCACATTGCGGCTCTAATTGATTATGATCGGTCTGCTTTAGAATTTGATGTATCTAGAATTGAAAGATTTGCAGTTACAACAAAAGATGAAAACGGTTTTCTGATTGATATAATTGAAAAACCCACACCTGAAATTATTGAGAGTGTAAAAAGTAAATCAGGTGTTATTGGTGTGAGTATGAATATTTTTTCGTTGAGTTATGATGTTATCTTTCCTATCCTTGAAAAAGTACCTCTTCATCCTGAGAGAAAGGAAAAAGAATTGCCTGAGGCTGTGAAAATGTTAGTTAATAAGATTGAAGATGCTGTTTATACTTACCCTCTGTCAGAACACGTCCCTGATTTAACAAGCAAAGAAGATATCATTCAGGTTAAAGAGTACTTAGAAAAATATTATAACCTAATTTCATTTTAATCACACAGAAAAATTTAAGACCAACTCAAATAGTTGCATTATGATATGAGGTATTATTTAAAATCATTCCTCATTAAAAGAATAAAAAAATCATTACTTCAGGGTGTACTTCATCAGATATCTTATAAAAATTTACTATAGATGACTTCATATAAAACAAAGAGTTATCGAGATCCATTTTTTTAAATCTAGCCTATTCCCAGCTTTGTAATCAGCAGGTCGCGGGTTCGAATCCCACCCTTCCGCTGATTGTTTACATTAAATTAACATAAATAATTTATAACCTTTCTTGTTAATGAACCTTTTATCATTCCACTTCATAAATCACCGGTCTTCAACAGATTTAATCTTTAGTTGGTTAACTATGTTGACTTGTACCAGTTCATAATAATCAAGTCTTTGATGACCAAATTTACATTTTCCGGTTCGTTCGTTATTCTGTCTTTTCTATCCTTGTGTTTTAACATTTGAGTATCAAATCACTCAACTATAAATTTTCTTACTATTTTAGGCAGTAATAAATTATTGTAGATTAATTTATAATATTATTTAATTGGATTAGTTTATTAGCTGCAAATACTATCCCGAAGATTATTGTTTTTCATTTTGCTATCATATTACTTTAATTTGTATTAGTCTTTTGTGAAAAAACATTTTAAATATATTTGAAGTATTTAAAGAAATTTTAATGACATAATGGTACTGCTTACTCATTCAATATTAGATCTTGATTTTACTCAATCCATCTTTTTGCTCGCAACATTATTAGCTGCTTTAGGATTGATCATTATCATTTATTCCAGAAATCGTGAATCTATAAAAAGCCGATTATTCATTCTAATTTTATTTTTAGTAATAGGTTATTTAGTATCACACGCATTTCATTTTTTGATAATGCATTCTTCCGATGTTACTATATTAGACCGCTCCTGCCACTCTTTTCTTCTATTGATAATATTAACAATAACATTTTTTACCTGGAATTTCCCCGTGCCCAATAAATTGGGAATTATCAGAAGCTTGTTGTTAATCCTTCCTTCGATATTACTTTTAGGATTTCTTTGGAGTGGATATTTTATTGAAGAATCTATGGCTCATCATTCGATGTTCAGCGTAAATTATTCTTCATCTTATCCAATATTTTTATTATGGTATGCATTCTTAGTTGCGCTTAATTTTTATTGGCTTCTCAACAGATATTATTCCGAAAGAGATGCCAATCAAAAAAAACAAATACTTTTATTATTTCTTGGTTTAATAATTACAAATCTTGCCTCTTTTGTGTTTGGTCTTTTTCTGCCCTGGTATCTTGGATTTTACTATCTGGTGGAAATAAGTCCACTCTCCTTTTTAGTCGGTGTAATCCTTTTCACAACCGTTGCTGTAAACAGATATGATATGTTTCAGGCTTCGATGAAAAGAATCCATAATTTCAGCATAACAAAGAAAATTATCTTAAGCGCTTTGATTCTTGTACCAATAATAATTCTATTGGTGCAAGTACCTCTGATCAGATTTATTTTCCAACCTGAAAGTAACAAAGAGCTTTATAGATTTTTTGCAATAAGTGTATTCGGCGGATTAATAGTAAGTATAAGTATTGCCTTTGTGATAGTAAAAATAATCTCAAATCCATTAAACAAGTTAAAGAATAATGCTCTCGAAATAGAAAAGGGCAACTATGGAACAAAGATTGATTTTTCGTCTAATGATGAATTTGGTGAATTGACGAAAGCTTTTAATAATATGTCAGAAACTTTACAAAATAATTCAACCGAATTGATAAAAAGAGAAAACAGAATTTCACTTCTACTGAATGCCTTCGAAGAATCATCCGCTGCAATTGCAATAGTTGATGAAGATTTTCGAATTATTGAATCTAATCCTCAGTTTTCAGAGATAGTTGAAAAAGACAGAAGTGAAATATTAAATAAGAGTATAGTGGACGTTCAATTTAAAGATGATTTTAATGAATACTTTATCATGATTAAAAATGAACTCCAATTGTATTCAAAGTTTAGAGGGGAATTAAATTACGCCGAAAAAGTTCTTTTAATATCTGTAACTCCCTCAACTACAGGTAGTAAATTCAATGGGTTTTTATTTATTGAAGTGGACATAACCGAACAAAAAAAATTGGAAGAACAATTAGTAAAATCTGAAAGGCTTGCCGCACTCGGAAAGATGGCTGCTGTACTTGCCCATGAAATTAAAACTCCGTTGACTTCAATCAAAATGAATGCGGATATAATTGCAGAAGAACTACAATTAAATTCTGAAGAAAAAGAAAACCTTGCAATTATTCAGACCGAAATAATCAGAATGAATAATTTGGTAAAAGATGTTTTGCAGTTTTCAAGACAAATGGAATTGGATTATTCATTGTTTGATCTATTCGATATGATTGAGAATATTAAATCTCAACTGCTCAACAAACTAAAAACAAAAAATATTTCTTTTATTAACAACATTTATAGAATTGAGTTGAATGCCGATGAACATAAATTAATGCAGGTATTTTTAAATTTAATTGACAATTCGATAGAGGCGGTGGGCAATAATGGTAAAATAGAATTAACATCTTCTGTTGATGAAGCACTTAATAATATAAAAATCTTAGTCATAGATAACGGCATGGGAATAACTGCTGGAGCGAAAATATTCGAACCATTTTTCACAACTAAATCATCGGGCACTGGGCTTGGACTATCGGTAGCACAAAAAATAATTGAACAGCATCAAGGTACGATTCGATACATATCATCTGAACCGGGGAAAACTGTTTTTGAAATAATATTATTAATCAGGCAATCAGTTAATAATAGTAATAAAAATTTTTTGCAGAAAGAAATGAGTTTTGACTGAAAATAAAATGCAAAACACAAAAGATAAAATCTTAGTGATTGATGATGACCAATCAATTCGAAAAACTCTTTCGAGCTATCTGAAAAAATTGAATTATGAAGTCTATTCGGCTGAGAACGGAATTCAAGGAATTGAAATTGCAAAATCTGAACTGCCTGACTTAGTAATCACCGATATTAAAATGCCTGAAGCCGATGGCTTTGAAGTATTAAAAAAAGTTAAAGAGTTAGATCCTCATATTCATGTTATTATGATTACAGCTTTTGATGATATGCATAGCACAGTAAAAGCAATGCAGCAAGGTGCCTACGATTATATCGAAAAGCCTCTCGAAATTGATAAACTTAAAATTACTATAAATCGTGCTCTTGAAAATAAAAGGATGAGCGAAAAGCTTTCTTCTTTTATTCTTGATGAATCGGATGAATACAAATTAGAAAATACTTTGATTGGTAAATCATCATCCATGAAAAAGGTTTACAAAAAAATCGGACAGACATCATCGAGCCGGGTAACTGTATTAATCGAAGGCGAAAGCGGTACGGGAAAGGAATTAGTTGCAAGAGCCATTCACTACAGCGGAATTACGAAAGATAATCCTTTCATTCCCGTTAACTGCACAGCACTAACTGAATCTTTATTAGAAAGCGAATTGTTTGGACATTTGAAAGGTGCATTCACGGGTTCGATAAGAGATAAAAAAGGAAAGTTTGAGTTAGCAGAAAAAGGAACAATTTTTCTTGATGAAATTTCAGAAATATCTCCCAACCTTCAAGTGCAATTGCTTAGGGTGCTGCAGCAAAAAGAATTTGAACGAGTGGGGGGTGAAACTTTAATCCCGATGAAAGCAAGAATTATTGCCGCCACTAATAAAGATTTGCACAAGCTTGTTCAGGAAGGTAAATTTCGAGAGGATTTATACTTTCGGTTAAAAGTAGTATCGATCAATCTTCCCCCACTTCGTGAACGGCTTGAAGATATTCCTCTTTTAGTTAGTCATTTTCTTACAAAAATTAATAAAGAACTTCACAAAAATGTTACTAAAGTTCCTGACGAAGTTATGGAAATGCTGCAAAATCATTACTGGGTTGGAAATGTTCGTGAATTAGAAAATACCTTAATGCAGGCAGTTGTGCTTTCCAGTGATGATGTATTAAACAAAGAAAATATTTTGCTTCGAAAACCGGAAACTGGTGAAATAAATAAAGGAGTAAATTTTATAACGCTGGCAGAAAATGAACGAAATCATATAAAAAGTATTCTCGATGCTGTTAAGTGGGATAAAAACAAGGCACACAAAATCCTTGGAATTTCGTTACCAACGCTTTACAGCAAAATTGAAAATTATAAACTTTCACCGTTTGAGGAAAAAATAAAATAATCTGTATTAAAAATTAAGATTTCGATTCCTTTTTTAAGAACTTTAAAAATATTTAAACTCCTTAAAAACTCATCCTTAAAATCAAACTAAAAAGTTCTATTTCATTTCATTAATACAACATTTCTCTTTGGCATTATAGTTTCATTGGAATATCAAAAATTGAAAAGTGATATTATAAAAATGTTTGAAAATGGTTTTATATGGTTATTGGGTTACCTGATTCTTACAGCAATTTTAGCCAAAATATTTATAGTCATTCTGAAAAATAAATGAATGCTGGCTACATCCATTTGCTTCCAAATCATTTCTTAACACCTTTGGGAAATACCATTATGAGCTTAGTTCTTAATATTTTATTTTTATATCATTCACTTCGATTAAACAAATTCTTTATGGAGATAAAATGAATTTTTTCTTAAAAATTTTTTCTTTATTAATTCTCTCGATATCTATTTCTTATCCACAGACAAAAAGTTTCATTAACTTGGATGAATTGATAAAAGAGACTCTTCAAAACAATCCTCAATTAAAAGCTGCACGTAGTACAACCGATGCAGCAAGAACAAAAATTAATCAATCATCAGCTTGGGATGCTCCGCAAGTTGGGATTGAATTTTTTCAACTTCCAGTTCAATCATTCCCTAACCCAATAAAAAATAATATGGAAACCGATTACTTCGTTCAGCAGATGTTTCCTTTTCCCGGCAAGATAAACGCGATGACTTCCGCTGCTTCAAATAATGCCAACATGGTTGAACAGCAGTACTTTGCGCTTGAAAAGCAAATCATCAAACAATTAAAAAATTATTATTACGAGTTATATCTGGTACAAAAGAAAATAGAAATCAATTTAGAAAATCAGGATTTGCTAAGACAATTTTTAGAAATTACTAGAAAACAGTACGAGCTGGGGATGGGCAAACAACCGGATATATTAAGAGCCCAAACGGAACTTTCTGTTTTGATTAACGAGGGGGTAAATCTTGAGAAGGAAAAAACTGATATTCAAACGATGATAAATACAATTTTAAGCCGACCCGCCAATGACCAATTAGGATATGTTCCCGAGCCGGTTGATACATTACCGCACTGGAATTTCGATCAGTTGTTTCAATTGGCTGTTGAAAATCGCCCTGAGCTAAAAAGCATGAACTACAATATTGATATGTATAAATCAGAATTGGATGCTTCTAAATTAGAATACTACCCGGATTTAATGGCAAGACTGATGTATAAAGACATGACTGGAACCACGAAAGATTTCTGGTCATTTGTGGTTGGAGTAAATGTACCGCTTGCTTTCTGGTCAAGCTCTAAATACACAGGTAAAGTTGAAGAGAACGAACTTAATATTAAAACTTCCGAAGAACAGTATAATCTGATGAAGAATATGGTAGCATCTGATGTTCAGAACTCTTTGGTAAATATCGAAACTAATAGAAACTTAACAGAGCTTTATAAAAACTCTGTCATTCCTCAAGCTGAACAAACACTGCAATCTACAGTTGCTGCATATCAAACAGGTAAAACAGAATTCTTAATGCTCATTGATGCTTACAGAATGCTTCTGATGTCTGAACTTGATTATTACATGTCTAAAATGAATTTTCTTCAAAGTCAGGCACAGCTTGAACAGGCTGTTGGTTTAACTCTTGAACAAGTAAATGATAAATTAAAATAGTTCTATTTATTGGAGATCAAATGAAAAAAATAATCATTAGTGGAATCATCTTCTTAATAGTTGGCTTAGCAATTGGAAAATTTTTCCTTGGCGGGGCAGGCTCATCTTCAGATAGTCAGGAAAGAAAAATTCTATACTATCAAGATCCAATGAATCCTGAGAGTACTTCCCCCACCCCGAAAAAAGCTCCGGATGGAATGGACTTTGTTCCGGTTTATGAAGAGCAAAAAAGTGGAAGTGGTCAAAAGAAAATTGCTTATTACCAGGACCCCATGCATCCATGGTTTACTTCTGATAAACCCGGAACTGCTCCGGACTGCGGAATGGATTTAGTCCCCGTTTATGAAGGTGATGAGAATGTTGAAGGTATTAAGATTGATCCGGTTACTGTTCAGAATATTGGTGTAAAAATAGAAACAGTAAAAAAACAAAAACTAAATAAGGTAATTAGGACTACAGGAAAAGTTGATTACGACGAAAGAAAAGTTACTACCATCACCACAAAAATTATGGGCTGGGTAGAAAAACTTTATGTTGATTATACTGGCAAATATATCAGTAAAGGTCAGCCGCTGTTTGAAATTTACAGTCCGGAACTTGTTAGCACACAGGAAGAATATCTGCAAGCAATTCGTTACTTAAAG
>JAVHOU010000183.1:0-2122 GCA_036170275.1 Ignavibacteriaceae bacterium | reverse complement strand
AATGACCAAAGATATTTTTCAGATGTTTTAATAGTATTTACAAATGAAAGATTGAGCAGAATATAAACTTTCCTGATTTCTTATCTTATATTTTTTTATCTTTGTTTTAGTTAATAGAAAATAATTATGCACAATTTCTTAAAAATATTTCTAATTCTAATCGTCTTCATTTTTAGCTCCTGCAAAAATCAATTAAAAGAATCCAAACAAACCATAAATGGGCAGGAATTAAATTCACTTGTTGAAAAATCTTTGAAAGGCGATGTGCTCAGTAAAAATAAGTTAGAGGGCTTATTCACTTTCGTTTCCGATGATTACAGCAAGTACAACAAAATATTTATTGATAGTATTTTGATTGATAGCAAAACTTTTTATTCAATCCTTATCGAACATCAAAATCCTATATACAATTTATTTGCGATTGTGGATAAAGAATTAAATCTATATTTGAAAGATGAATCTTTAAACGGATATCTTAATTCCAACTGGAAAAAATCGGGATCAAAAATATTTGCTGTTGTTGATGAAGCCTTCAAATCAAAAGATGTTATTGAGTTAAACAGAATTTCTTATTATAACATTGATGAACTTTCTTGTACGCTCGCTTTTAGGCAATTCACAAAAGTTAAAACTCAGGCAAAGTTATCTGAACAGAATATTGTTTTTATTTCCGATACTTCGATAAGCACTGAGATAGTTGAAACCAAACGTGTTGGTAAGTCTAATGTAAAAGATAATTTTAGATTTGATGTTGGAAAAACTCGATATCTTAGCAGTGAAAACAAATTTGATAAGATAGTTTTAGATGAAATAAATAATTTTAATTTTGAAGTAAAAGGATTACAGATCACCGATGCTGAATCCCTACGAAGAATGCTCGGAATAGGAAAAGATTCTTCAGTAGTTGATACTACTTTTACAATTACCGATAACGATTTTGAAATAAAACTTGATAATCAATGGAAGAAGTTTGGCAGTTTTACTATTTCCAACTTGTTAAAAAAAGAAATGAAAGGATTCAAGTTTATAAATACAAAAATCGGGGCGGGTATTTCGATCTTCAAAATTAACCCGAAGGATTCATTAGAAAGTTATTTTGATAAAACTTTGATTACTCAGTCTAAGGAAAACAAAAGACAGAGGGTCTCGGATGAATTTGAAGACACAAAAAACAAATACAAATTATTTGAGTATAGCTGTCCCACAAAAAAACTTATTCTAATTCTGGAATCTCCAAAATCCACTTATGAAAACTATCTTGATACATTCAATAATATTTTCAAATCTTTTCTAATCAAATGCTGATGTACAAACAATTATTTTTCCTTCATAAAACCGAAGACGATAAAGCGTTGGCACATTTTAGAGAAGTGATTGTAAAATCTCTTTCAGAGTTGGCTGGTAAAGAAATTGCTTTGGCAAAAGTTGAGAGCAATTTATTACTCGATCAAAAGTACAGCTACGTTTGTGAAATTGAATTCGAATCAAAAGATAAAATGAATGAATTGATGAATTCTAAAACTGGTAAACAATTAAACAAAGCGCTGATGGATTTTCATCAGCTAATTACAGTAATCTCCATTAATTATAGTTTTTAATGAATCTATACCTCATCCGGCACAGCATATCCGAAAATATTTCCATCAACAAAAAAGACTTTGATAGAGAATTAACAGAAGAAGGAAAAGCTGTAATTAAAAATTCCGCTGATGCCTGGAAAAAATATATTGATGAATTTGATGTGATACTTACTTCCCCGCTCAAACGTGCAGTTCAGACAGCAGAAATAACAAGCAAAATAATGCAGCCATTTCCGAATATTATTTTAGAAAATAATTTAGGATCGGGAAGCAGAACATCAGATCTGATTGAAATTCTTAATTCAACTGATAAAAAAAATGTTGCAATCATTGGTCATCAACCTGATCTGTCAATTCATATTTACAATCTTTGCGGCAGCGGTAATTTTAATTTTTCATTTCCACCGGCAACAATCGCAAAGATTAAATTTGAGAACAAGATAAGATATGGATCTGGAAAGCTTGAATTTTTTATTCCTCCAATCGTTCACTTTGGTGGAGAACTCGCGCATCACAAACGCCGCAGCAGAAATTTCACCAAT
>JAVHOU010000182.1:0-11076 GCA_036170275.1 Ignavibacteriaceae bacterium | reverse complement strand
TAAATGCACCCTCGCTTGATTTACCTACAAATAAACCTTCACCTGTTGTATAAGGGTTGTTTAAAGGTGTGGCTAAACTTTGAGATAAATCTTTTCCATAATAAATCTTAAGATTTGCGCCGTCATAAATACCTGTTAATTGAATCCATTGGAAAGCTGGGAATATTGGAGTGCTGACAGGTGGGCTATTCCCCACAGTAAAATATCCTTTTCTATTTTGAACATACAACGAAAATGATGTACTGCCCCCGTTAACAGATCGATAGATAATTGGCATTTTAATGTTAGGATTTTCGCCTATCAAATATATCCACGCTTGAACCGTTATCGTTTTATTTGAAGAGCCTGCTTTATTAAAATATTGAAATGCATTTTGATTAGCTGAAGAATTTATTGGTTGACTATCAAGAATATATAATCTGCTATTTATTCCATTAAAAACAAATGAGTTGTTATCGGATCCTTGTGCCCAAATTGGAATTTGTGTGATAAGAATTGATAAAAAGATTAATATCATCGTTAAAATATTGTTTGAAGATTTCATTTTTCGCTCATCTTTAATTTTTAAAAACTTGTTGATTAAAAGAAATATATTTCATGCCATCATTGTTGCGGCTTTTTATCGACATAGTTTTTAATTTCCTTTTTAATCATTGAAATTTTCTTATTAGAAGAAGTAACCTTTTCTCCAGTAATTTTATCATTGTATAAAGTCATTTTCCCATCCTCGCCGTTCAAAACTTTATAACTTTTATCCTTTTTATCTTCTTTTACAAATACTAACACATTTTCATCATTGTTGAATCTTGGCATATGAGTATACAATTCACCAACCTCGCCAACTTCGCCGCCAGGAGTAGTTACAACTATACTTTTGTTAACATTATTTCCTTTCAAATACTCATCAACTCGCAAAGTGACTTCAGTAAAAATTCTTGTTTTATTTTCATTCCAATTAGATTTTTTTTGAACCACTTTTCCCTCCAGAATTATATCTGAATTTTCTGAAAGATTTTTTATTCTCGATTGGGTTGTTTGGGAATAGCTGTTAAATTGTAAACAAATACTCAATAAAACTGTGGAAAGAAATAAATTACATAGTATCCTCATGACGATTGCCTCCTAAAAAATGCTGAAATGATAGATTTGTGCAAAATTAAACTTTTTACTCAGGTGAGTGTTAGGACAATTTCTGCATTATATTGGACTTTTATCGCAGAGATTAAAAATGTATTAAAAATTGATTTTTGAGCTCATTTGATTGGGAATTACACTTACTCGCTGAGGATAAGCGGCTATAAAACTTAATGATATTTCCTTTAAATTTACTGACAACTACTTAATAAAGTCACAATATCAGAAAGTTCTTATGTGCTATTACAAAAGTTCTTATTTAGGTTATGTTTTAATAATTAAATTATAAATGTATCTTAGAATAGAATCTTATTTGAGCATAATTCAGTTCTATTTTTTTTAAAAAACCATAAACATTATAAAATTTCTCTTTACAAGAGATTTGATGAAAACTATTTAATAATTTTGAAAATTAGACTATTTCATTAGCAATAGATGCAAGTAAATAAAGATAACAATTCCATTAAAAAGAATGTCTATAACACATATGGACAAATAATATCATCTATCCTTTTAATTTTTCTTCTGACACAGATAACTTATCCACAGAATGCTGAATTAAATTTCAAACATCTTACCAGTGATAATGGATTATCTCAAAATTTTATTTCCTCCATTCTGCAGGATAAAAAAGGATTCATGTGGTTTGGAACTAAAGATGGTTTGAACAGATATGATGGTTATTCTTTTATTGTATACCAGCATAATCCATTTGATTCAACTACTATTTCTGCAAATTATATCACTGCTTTATTTGAAGACAGTCGTGGTTACATCTGGGTTGGCACTTTAAATGGCGGATTGAATTGCTTTCAACGCGAAACCGAAACATTCATCCGAATTCATCTCAAATCAGGTACTGCAAAAAATTATAACACTAATGAAATTAAATCAATTATCGAAGATGCAAATGGAAATATTTGGATTGGAACTCGTGGTGATGGTATTTTCAAGCTATCGATTCAAAATAAAAATCCTTTCAAAATAAATTACAAGCAGTTTGTTAATGAAACCAATAACAAGGAAAGCTTAAAAAGTAACCTTGTTACGGCTTTACACTTCGATTCAAACGGTTTTTTGTGGGTCGGTACTGAAATGGGATTAACACAATTTAATGTTAACACCAAAATTTTTACCAATTATAATATTCAGACCAAAAATCCCAAAGCACCTGAAAGTCCTTATCAAAATAGTATAGGTTCAATTTATGAATCCAAAAGCGGAGAGCTTTGGTTAGGAACTCTTAGCGGATTAGTAAAATTTAATAGCCGTGACGGGAGCTATAAATTATTCCCCCATCACTTTGATATTTATCGCTATGGCTGGGGAAGAATAATTCAAATTGTTGAAGATTATTCCGGAAAATTATGGCTCGCCACTCTAGGTGAGTTAATGAGATTTGATCCATCAACCGGCAACTACAATTATTTTAGAAATGATCCGCTTAATCCACAAACAATTAGTTACAACAGTATATCCAGTATTTATTTGGATAAGACCGGCATTCTTTGGATTGGCACATCGGGAATGGGAATTAATCTATTTGATTCTAAGGCAAACCGGTTTCCCATTTTGTTAAGAAAGGACGATCCTTCATCTAGAATAACAGGTTTCAGTGTTCGGTCAGTTCTAGAAGAAAATGATGATATAGTTTGGATAAGTACGGATGTCTTGTATCGTTGGAATCGCAAAACAGGTGAACTAAAAAGCTACGAAACAAGCTCAAATAATCTTGATGCCTTCGGAAACACTGGCGCATGGTCAATGATAAAATCTTTAGATGGGAAAATATGGACGGCAACAACCGAAGGACTTTACAGGTACGATCCATTAACAGAAAGGGCAAGACAATATAAATTCAATCCAGCAGATACTTCGGGTTTACCTCAAAAAGAAGTTTATGCTGTTTTTGAGGATCATCAAAAAAGCATCTGGATTGCAACGGAAAATTATTTATGCAGACTACTTGATATTGATAAAGGTATCTTTCAACATTTTCGTTATCAGCTTGCACCCTCCTATAGTGAACAAGTAAGACCTGTAATATGTCAGGATTATAAAGGAATTTTTTGGCTTGGAACGAAGGATGGTTTAATTCGTTTTGATCTTCAAAAAAAATCTTTTAGCACTTTTAAAAATGATCCCAAACAGACGCAAAGTTTAAGTAACGATTTTATCAAATCTATTTGCATTGATCCATATGAATCGGAAAATATTTTGTGGATCGGTACTGCAGGCGGAGGCGTAAATCGTTTTGATGTTGATAAAAATTCATTCACACATTTTTCGGAAAGTGATGGATTACCTAACAATGTGGTGTACGGAATTTTGCCGGACGGCAAAGGAAATTTTTGGTTAAGTACAAATAAAGGATTATCTAAATTCAATTCGCGTAATGCTACTTTCAGAAATTATGATGTGCGTGATGGCTTGCAAAGTAATGAGTTTAATACAGGCGCTTACTATCAGAGCAAAAAAGGCGAAATGTTTTTCGGCGGAATAAATGGTTTAAATTATTTTTTCCCTGATGCAATTAAAGATAATCCCCACAAACCGGATATTGTATTAACTAACTTGAAGATTCATGATCAATATATATCAATCAAAAGTGAAAATTCTCCTTTGCAAAAAACAATTTCTGAAACTAATAAAATTGTACTTTCCCACGATAATGATGTAATCACATTTGAATTTGCTGCATTGGATTATTCGGCATCGGAAAAAAATCAGTATGCGTACAAGTTAGAAAAATTTAATAAGGATTGGATTTATTCCGGTTCAGTTCGCATAGCAACTTATACTAATCTTCCGCCTGGAAAATATATTTTCCGCGTTAAAGGATCAAACAACGATGGCGTTTGGAATGAAACAGGAATTGCAATTACACTAATAATCAAACCGCCTTGGTGGAACACATGGTGGGCTTATATTTTATACGGTCTTTTGTTTCTTACAGTACTTTATTTAATCAGACGCTACGAGCTGAACAGGATTAAACTGAAAACTCAATTGAAGCTTGAAAAAGTAGCGACAGATTCTTTGCGTAACTTGGATCAACTTAAATCACATTTCTTTGCGAATATCTCTCACGAGTTCCGCACTCCCCTTACTTTAATTCTTGGACAAGTTGAAAGTGTAATGTCTTCTAACATTGAAACAAAAGAAAAAGGTAAGCTGCAAGTTGCAAACAGGAATGCAAGACGCTTACTTACTTTGATCAATCAATTATTGGATTTATCAAAGCTAGAAGCAGGAAGAATGGAATTAAATGCAGAGCAGCATAACATAGTTTCATTTCTTAAAAGTCTTTTTTATTCTTTTGAATCATTAGCCGAGACGCAAAAGATTGTTCTTAAGTTTGAATCTGAACTGGAAAATATTCCTGTAGTTTTTGATCCCGATAAAATGGAAAAAGTTTTTTACAATCTTGTTTCAAATGCTTTCAAGTTTACAACTGAACAAGGAGAGATTAGTGTTTCGATTAAAATTATTGAAACAGCTTTAGTGGAAATAAAAGTTAAAGATACTGGCACGGGAATACCTGTTGATAGTCTTTCACATATCTTCGATCGTTTCTATCAGGTTGATGGTTCAAGTACACGCGAATATGAAGGAACTGGAATCGGTTTAGCTCTTACAAAAGAATTAGTAGAACTGCATAAAGGAAAAATTACAGTTAGCAGCAAAGAAGGTGAAGGGTCTGAGTTTACAATTGATTTTCCACTTGGTGATTTAAATATTGAAACAGAGAAACCTTATAAATTATCGATAAACAGTTCCACACAAAAAAATATTTTAAATGACATGGGAGTTTCTGAAACAGAATTAATTCTAACCTCCGATATTCAACTTCCAACCCCCGACAATCGGCAAGAAATAATTTTAATAGTTGAAGACAATTCCGATGTGCGTTCATACATCCGTGAGCAGCTTGAAAATGAATACAGAGTAATCGAAGCTTGTGATGGCGATGAAGGAATTTTGATAGCACAAAAAGAAATTCCTGATCTCATAATATCTGATGTGATGATGCCGAAAAAGGATGGTTACCAGTTTTGTAAGGAAATTCGCAATGATGAAAAGACAAGTCACATTCCAATTATAATGTTGACTGCAAAAGCCGGACTTGATGATAAAATAAATGGTCTGGAAACAGGAGTAGATGATTACCTGACAAAACCATTCAGCGCAAAAGAGTTGAAAGTACGTGTTAAAAATTTAATATATCAGCGCAAACAGCTTCGTAAACGTTTCAGCACATCAACAATAATTAAACCTTCGGAAGTAACTTCCATTTCTGTTGATCAGACTTTTTTAGATAAAGTAATTAAGACCATCGAAACCCATTTTGAGGATGAAAAATTCAGTGTTGATAAACTTGCCGATGGAATGAATATGAGTGTCTCTCAACTTACAAGAAAATTAAATGCGCTTATAGATCAACCACCCGGACAAATAATTCGATCCTTTCGCCTTCAACGTGCTGCAGATCTTTTAAAGAAAAATACCGGAACCGTAGCAGAAATTTGCTATAAAGTCGGATTTAATGATCAGGCGTATTTTTCCCGCGCGTTTAAGAAACAGTTTGGCTGCTCGCCTTCGGATTATAAAAAAATATCGTAGGGATCAGTCTCCCGACCGATCTGCCTGAATGTTAAATAACAATTCCAGAAGGATAAAAGATATAAGGAGAAAATAAAGAATGGAAAGGAGTCTGTTCCTTACGGAGAAAAACTTTATTTCCAACCAAATCGTCAATTAATAAGATAACTAATCGTGGTAACCTGGCGGAATGGTCAGAAGACCATTCTCTACAAAAAAAATCTCTTTTGCCCCAAAAGTCCAAACAAATGCGTGTATAGTGCAAGATATCAGCACATCAATATTCTACTTTTACATAAGAAATTTTTAATAAACCATTTTAAAATCCTGAACGAGAAGATTTGATAATCTTAAAGACAAAAGGAAAATTTTACTCTGAAGGCGAAATTGTAATCAATCCTTTGAAGGCGATTCACTGGAAAGATTTGAGTGATACAAATCCTCCTCATTTACCAAATGGCTGCAGCATCGATTTTTCGATTACTGTTGATGAGAATTATTTTCTTTCAGGAAAAGACGGAATTGTTTGGGCGACTTATGATTCAAGGCAGGCAGAAATTATTCAAAACACACTTCTTGCTCAGCATATCAACTGTGAATTAAAAAAGATTGCTTTTGAACATGAACTTGAACTCACAAGTATGTATTTGTTATTCATCTCAAATGTTAAGGATATTAATACTGCAACTGATTTTATCTGGAAAGGTGATAGTGGTTTACGGCTAAAACCTGATTGGAGTTACGAGGAAGGTGAATCAAATAAAAGTTTTGAACTGTGGCTGAGTGGGCATTAGATAAACAACGTATTTTTTTAATCCAAAATAAGCGAGATGAAAAAATGAAACATATTGATTTAGTTCTATCTACAGTTTTATTAAGTGCATTTTTCAGTATTACATTAATAGCACAAAGCGAACAGGGATATGTTCTTGGAATTAAAAACTTTGAAAAGTCTTTTCCTTCGGATAATTCTAATTGGGATAGTTTTGATAATTTGTACGCAGAGAGTGGCTCATACAATAATGTTATACAAGATAAACTGCAAGTACAAGAAACCACTTCATTTAATTTTACATTTAATCATCTTGCCTTGTCTGTAAAAGATGTGGACCGTTCCGCAGATTTTTATAAAAAAGTTTTAAACCTAAATGAAATCACAAACAAAACTAAAATTGAAGGCATTCGATGGCTCTCTTTAGGAGAGGGAAAAGAGTTGCACCTTATCTCAATACTCAAAGAAAATGTTACGATAAATAAAGCTTTGCACTTTGCATTAACGACATCAAACTTCGATGATTTTATTGAGACACTTAATGATATGAACATAACATATTCCGATTGGCCCGGAACTCCTCATAAAATAAATATGCGTGCAGATGGAATTAAGCAGATATATTTTCAGGACCCGGATGGTTATTGGGTTGAAGTGAACAGTGTTGCTCAGAAGTAATTGCTGGTTAAAAATTAGTAGGATGTGTTACTCTTGTGTGGTTTCAAGTTTCTTGTTCTAGTTACTTAGCTCTATAAAAATTCTAATCTTAAACTTAAAGGAAGACAATGAAAAATCTAATTATCGCTTTCGTGTTACTAATACCCTTCATCGCATCCGGTAAATCATTTACGATTGATAATAAAGTTATGAAGGATAAGAATATAGATATTGTTCAAACGATGTATGCTGATTTTGCTAAAGGAGACGTACCAGCAGTATTGCAAAAATTTGATCCTAAAATTGAATGGAATGAAGCTGAAAATTTTCCTTATGCAGATGGCAATCCCTACGTTGGACCACAAGCCGTACTTGAGGGTGTTTTTGCACGACTTGGTGCAGAGTGGGAGTATTGGAACTTAACAGAGCAAAAATATTATGAAGCTAAATCCGGAGAGATAATAGTTACCGGACGATACAAAGCAAAAAATAAAACCACTGGTAAAATCATTAATACACAGTTTGTACATATGTGGACTCTGGAAGATGGACTTGTTACAAAGTTTCAGCAATATGCTGATACATTTCAAGCAGTTGAGGCAATGAAGTAGTATCATATAGTTAAAGTTAAAAAGAATTAGAAGCAAATATCATGCATTCAAAAATTATAAAAGGAGTTAGTGCTTTGAAAAAACTCGTAAATGTATTGCTAAAAACAGGTCCTCTGCTTTTAATGATTGCATTTCTTATTTCAACAGGCTGCCAAACATCAGAAAATTCCAACACTCAGGTTAAAGCTGAAACACCAGAATATTTTTACCTTCGTCCAGAGGTTGAAAAAGCTTATGGATATACACACGCGGTAAAGATTGGAGAAGACATCAAAGTATCTGGAGCCGTTAGTATGGACGACGCCGGTAACCCAACTGCAAAAGGTGATTTGTTACAACAAATGAAAAACTGCTATTCTGATTTGGACAAAGTGTTAAAGCACTACGGTTATTCATTTGATGATGTAGTTGTTGAAAATGTTTTCACTACCAATATGCCTGAATTTCTTAAACAGGCGGGCTATCGTAATTCAATTTATACAAAGCAATTTCCAACAGGCTCATGGCTCGGAGTAAAAGAATTAGCCTTGCCTGAATTTATGATAGAAATAGAATTGGAAGCACATAAAACCAAATAATATTTTCTTCAAAACATTATGATTATTTCGTATGAATGAATACTGAATACAATTTATCAATTTCAAAAAACAAAAAGGAGCTATCTAATGGCACATTTTCTAGTTCATCACAAAGTTGAAGATTATAAAACGTGGAAGTCCGTTTTCGACGCACATTCATCTTTACGCACTGAAGCAGGTTCGCTCGGAGGAAAAATATTCCGAAGTACAAATGATCCTAATGAGGTTTTTACCTTGCTTGAATGGGACAGCTTAGCAAATGCTCAAAAGTTCGCTCAATCAGATAGCATAAAAGAGGCGATGAAAAAAGCCGGCGTTGTTGGTATGCCAGCGATTTATTTTTTAGAAGAAGCTGCAGAAACATCTAAGTGATCTTTTTAATTAATAATTAAAAAGTAAATAATAAAAACGGGTAAGCCGAAAACCGAACAGAGTAGGCAAAGAAAAATTAAAGGAGTAAATAAAATGGCACTTTCAATGATTCAGTTCTCGTACAAATCTGAAACGGTTGGAAATTTAGTTAAGAATCCGGAAGACCGCTCTGTTGCAGTTAAGAATCTTATCGAGAAACTCGGCGGAAAGTTACTATCATTCTATTATACATATGGTGATTATGACGGATTTCTTATAGCAGATATGCCTGATAGCGCTTCCACTTTAGCCACTGTAATGGCAGCTTTCTCTGCTGGCGGAACAGCAAAGCTAAAAACTACTATTCTCATCACTGTCGGAGAAGCAATGGCTGCAATGAAGAAAGCTTCGGGACTAAAACTTGAACAACCAAAAGATTAATTAATTTTTTCTAACAAAACAAAAAGGAGCTAGTGCTATGAAACAATTAATTCACACGATATTAAAAACAAGCTCAATGTTTCTGATATTGATAATCGCTGTTACAACAGGATGCCAGCAAAAGCAAACACCGCCGGATTATTCAAAAGAATTGAAACCACTCGTGGATAAATATAATCAAGCTTGGCAAACCGGAAATGCAGATGGATTAGATGCGATTTTTGATCCGAATTTTGTAAGACATGCCGACAAAGGTTCATCTGCTAATGGATTAGAAAACCTAAAAAAAGTTATTGTTGCATTCAAAACTGCCTATCCGGATCTTAAATTAGTTTTTAGTGAAGAGTTTTATGCTGAAAACCAATATGCAGGTCATTGGTCATTTACTGGAACAAATACTGGTCCCGGAGAAATTCCACCGACAGGAAAGTCAGTTTCGCAATGGGGAGTAAATATAATTCACTTCAAAGATGGAAAGATTGTTGAAGAATGGGATGGATTTGATAACGTGCCATTATTAGAACAGCTTGGTTATACAATAATGCCTCCAGTTGCTGAGAAAAAGTAAAACAAATTTTCAAAAACAAATTATAATTTCATTAACAAACAAAAAGGAATACGATCATGTTTATAGTCATCCAACATCAGATTTCCAATCCGGAAAAGTTCTGGGGAACTGCACAGGAAGCAACAAGTAATTTACCAGCAGGTTTGAAACTGCATTCTTCGTTTCCAAATGCAGACGGCTCTAAAGCAGTGTGTGTTTGGGAGGCTAATGAACTAAATACTGTAAAGGAGCTAGTAGAAGGTTCAGTAGGGCAATTCAGTAAAAATGAATATTTCTCCGTTGAAGCAAAAAATGCTATGGGTTTACCCAAATAGTATTTCAGACTGGAAGGAGTAACTTATTGCTCCTTCCTACTTTTAAGGGATAATTCAACAAACAAAAAGGAGTTCGTGTTATGAAAAAGTTAAATTTAATATTCACTGTAATATTTGCAGTGATAATCTTCTCGGGATTCAGTTTTGCGCAGGATGCTGCAAAAGTAGATTCCAAACATTACAAAGTCGAATTCGAAAATGATCAGGTTCGTGTACTAAGAATTACTATGGGACCTGGTGAAAAATCCGTTATGCATTCTCATCCTGAAGGCATGGTAATTTTTCTAAGTGATGCACATGGAAAATTTACATTCCCTGACGGTAAAACAGAAAAGAGAGATTTTAAGAAAGGTTTTTTCGGCTGGGTCCCGGCAACAACACATCAGGGTGAGAATGTAGGTGATAAACCTTTTGAATTAATTCAGATTGAAATGAAAAAGAAATAATAAATCAGATAAGTCTTTCTAAATAATATTATCAATGATCTAGATAGAGTACAGGTAATGGGAAAGTTACTGCCGATTTTCGCTGTACTATTTGCAGCGATAATTTTATCAGGCAGCAGCACTACCCAGCATTGGTCTAATGAACAAAAAGATGTCTGGGTTAATGGAGACTTTGCGTACGATTATTTTTTGCACTCATTGGATAAAAATAATCAAACAGATAAATAAGATAGGTTGTCAGGAAAATGGACTGACATCCTAATGAAAAAAGATGGCAAATGGATTTTGATTGGTGATCGTGGTGGCAGAACATCGAAAACAGAATAAGGTTTGATGAATCCATTCATTCTAATAAACGTAATGAAGAAGGAACCTAACCCTACTCTCTTCAAAAAAAACCGCTTTAAGTAAAGCGGTTTTTTAATAAAACTTACAAATAACTTTTAGTAAGTTTCTTCAACACCATTAACAAAGTTCAACTTTCCATTAATGTGTTTACTTATATCAATTATTGTATAAGTGCTACCACTTACAGAAACAACATCACCATGGCAGAAAGAACAATTTTGTACAACTGGATGGCTTCCTCCGGGTAATGGATT
>JAVHOU010000181.1:10696-11093 GCA_036170275.1 Ignavibacteriaceae bacterium | reverse complement strand
ATACAAACATTGGTGCGGTTGGTTTACGGAAGGAATTTATCTTAAGCGTAAATAGCAATAAGGCAGAACAAAATATTAAGAGACTTGAATGAGTTTAGATTTTAGGATTTTAATCTTCCCTATTTCAAAAGTGATATTCCATAGAAAAACATAAAAAATATTAGTTACTCCTGCTAAAAAAATGATATTGCGGAGAGGGTGGGATTCGAACCCACGGTACCCTTGCGAGTACACTACCTTTCCAGGGTAGCCAATTCAGCCACTCTTGCACCTCTCCAAATTTGCTTTTCAAATATATCGATTCGTTTTTTTCTAACAAAGTTTTGTATCATCCTAAATCATAATAAATTATTTTTCACTATTTTACCTTATAAATTTCAGGAAAGATGGCAGAGCG
>JAVHOU010000181.1:4715-10596 GCA_036170275.1 Ignavibacteriaceae bacterium | reverse complement strand
GTTGAATGCGGCAGTCTCGAAAACTGTTATACCGGGTAACTGGTATCGAGGGTTCTTCGCCAAAGGCGAATCAGCCATCGGCTGAAAATCCCTCTCGGAACGGGAGAAGCAATGTACTATGTTTATGTAATATACAGTAAAAAGTTAAAGAAGAGATATGTCGGGTCGACTGAAAATGTTGAGCGAAGGATAAGAGAACACAACAATGGTAAAAATCGATTTACAAAAGGTGGAATACCTTGGATAAAAATATATTTAGAAGAATATGAAAGCAGATCAGAAGCTATGCAAAGGGAAAGTTATCTGAAGAGTGGTGTTGGAAGAAGATACTTAGATAACGTAGTAAAGATAGATGATATTTAACAAAGGAAAGATGGCAGAGCGGTTGAATGCGGCAGTCTCGAAAACTGTTATACCGGGTAACTGGTATCGAGGGTTCAAATCCCTCTCTTTCCGCGGATTAATAATAATAAATCAAAAAAAAATCTTCAATCAGTATTTCAGGATGGAAATTTTAAAATTATAATTGATTTTAGTGAATGCAGCTTTGTTGACTCTTCAATTATTGGTGTGATAGTGACCGTATCAAAAGATGTGAAAAATAAAGGTGGTGAAATAAGGGGAATTGTTAACGAAAGGAAGCATGTTGAATCTGTTTGCTCAAACAGGATTAGAGAAAATAATTCGTAATTACCCAAATCGCGAATTAGCTATATCAAGTTTTATGGAATAAGGATTCAATATTTTTTATTTAAACGGTTTTCTAAAAATTTCAATTAAGATTATAGCTTTTTAACATCCGTTCCATTTGTGTTTGAATTTAATCTCCACAACAATAAGAAACTAAGTACTACTGCAGAACCAGCTTGAAAATAAATTGGTGTTGAGAATAATTTATCGTCAATCAAACCAAAATTTATAAAACTTAATTTGATTATATAATAAATTATTTTACTTACTATAACACTCAACAAGAATGCTGTAAATAGATTTTTAATCTTTTTTTCTAATAGGAAAAAGAGACTCAGATTAATTAATAACTCAGCACTTAATAAAAATGCCTTCATTATCTGTGGATGAGATGAAATAAAAAATGAGAATAATGGAAGTGTTAAGGCTATTAGAAATGAATTTTTCTTCGTTGTATAAATTAAGGTAACTACTAAGGCAATTCTCATAGGATCAAGATAATAAATGGGAAACGCAAACAAGTGCGATATAGCAGGTGCTAAATAAATAAAAAGCATTAATAAAAAATCAATCGAGTAAGTTTTGATATTCGATTTAAAATCAACAAGACTTATTGCTCTTTCCATTTTCTAACCTCTAATAATTATTTCTCCAACAAAAATAATTGAAATCTTTACGATCTCAAACTCAGAATATCTCTATACTTTAATTATCTAATTATTTATTTTTGCGTTAGTTATTTGCCATAATCATAATTACGAGGAGTAATATGAAAAGAAGAGAATTTATAGATAAATCTTTCCGAGCAGGACTTGTTACCGGTGCTGCGCTTTCACTTGGTAATTATGCAAATATATTCCCTTTAACTTTATTCTCACCAGCGGATAATTATTCTTTAGCGGCTATTAAAGGTGCTGAACCCGATGTAATGTTTGATGAGGCTATTAAAGCATTGGGTGGAATGAAAAAATTTGTTAAGAAAGGTCAGACCGTTGTTGTTAAACCGAATATTGGATGGGATGTAAGTCCGGAAAGAGCGGGTAATACAAATCCGCTGCTTATAACCAGAATAATCAAACACTGCTTTGATGCAGGCGCAAAAGACGTTTATGTATTCGATCATACTTGTGATAATTGGAATAGATGTTATTCAAATAGTGGAATTGAACGAGCCGCTAAAGATGCCGGCGCAAAAGTTGTTTCAGGGGCAAGCGAAGGTTACTACCAGGATGTTACCATCAAACAGGGGAAGAAATTAAAAAATGCTAAAGTGCATGAATTGATTTTACAATCTGATGTTTTTATTAATGTACCAATTCTAAAACATCATTCTTCCGCAGATGTAACTATTGGGATGAAAAATTTAATGGGTGTGGTTTGGGATCGCGGTTATTGGCATTCCAATAATTTACATCAGTGTATTTCTGATTATTCATCTTTTCGTAAACCGGATTTAACAGTAGTTGATGCATATTATGTAATGAAAAAGAATGGCCCGCGTGGAGTTTCTAAGGATGATGTCATTACGATGAAATCACAAATTGTTTCAACAGATATTGTGGCAGCAGATACTGCGGCTGCAAAACTATTTGGAGTTGATCCAGCAAAAATTGATTACATTAGAATTGCTAATGAGATGAACTTGGGTGTGATGAATTTAGATAAGATTTCTATTTACAGAAAAATATTTTAATCGATTGAAATATCCGCAGCTTAGAAAAATAAGAATTGTAGTTTCATTAATCTTCCTAATTCTTACTTCAATTCTTTATCTTGATATTACTAACATTTTGCCTTCCTGGTTATTTGATTATATAACTTTTTTACAGTTTACTCCATCAGCCATAAAATTTTTCTATCTGTTAATTCCTGCAGCAGCAGGTTTTATTGTTGTATTGCTGTTAGATTTGCTTTTCGGAAGAGTTTATTGCTCAAGCATTTGCCCGCTCGGAACGATTCAGGATATATCTTCATACATTGCAAAAAAAATTAATAGAAGAAAAAAATTTATTTATTCTAAAGAACATTTTTGGCTGCGATATTCAATTTTAGCTTTAATTATTGCCGCAATATTTTCAGGAAATTTGTTCTTAGTAAATATATTGGATCCATACAGTAACACTGGAAGAATACTTGCTCAACTTTTTAATCCACTCGTAACAATACTAAATAATACAGCCGCGTTCACACTAGAAAAATTAAATGTTTTTCTGATTTATCCGGTAGAAATCAGAGTATTTTATTTCGGTTTAGCAGCATTTCCACTTTTGTTTTTTATTGTAATAGTATATCTCTCATTTACCAGAGGAAGATTATATTGCAATACAATATGCCCTGTTGGAACATTACTTGGATTAGTCGCAAAGTTCACAATCTTCAAACTAAAGATTGATGAATCTACTTGTGAAGGATGCGGAGTTTGTGCAAGAGTCTGCAAATCTGAATGTATTGACAAAACTACGAAAGCAATTGATTTTAGCCGATGCGTTGCATGTTATGATTGTTTAGATGTTTGTCCAAGTGACTCTATCAATTATCAATTAATTAAACCGAAATTAATTGATGAGAAAACATATAAGTCCAGAAGAAATTTTATTTCAAGAACCTCTATGTTTTTTATTGGATTGACAGCCACAGCTATTTCACAAATAAAAATCATCCCTAAAAAGGAAAGTAAGGTACAGATCAGGGAAAAATCAGTCGTATCACCACCAGGATCTAAATCGATAGAACATTTTACTTCTAATTGTACAGCTTGTCATCTTTGCATTAGTGCTTGCCCAACAAAAGTTTTACAACCATCATTTACGGAGTGGGGAGTATTTAATATCCTCCAACCATTTATGGATTACAATACAAGCTTTTGTAATTATGATTGTACAAAATGCAGTGAAGTTTGTCCAACCGGCGCGATAAATCAAATATTTCCTGAAGTGAAAAGAGTTACTCAACTTGGTAAGGCTAATTTTATAAAAGAGAACTGCATCGTTGAAACCGAGAATACTGCCTGCGGAGCTTGTTCAGAACATTGCCCAACAAAAGCAGTAATGATGGTGGATTATAAAAATGGATTGAAAATTCCTGAAGTAACAAATAAATATTGTGTTGGATGCGGTGCCTGTGAGTATGCTTGTCCTGTAAGACCATTCAAAGCAATTTATGTTGATGGAAATTTAATTCATCAAGTAGCAGAAAAAAGACCTGTTGAAAAATTAGAACAAAAAATAAATTACAAAGAAGAATTTCCGTTCTGATTAAATCTACTTTGCAAAAAACATTTTTAGTGAAATAAAAAATAATGATACTGCAAATATTTTTTGAAGAACATTTTGAGATAGATTAACAGCTATTTTTGCACCTATCCATCCACCAATAATAAATCCTATACAAATAAGTGCTGCTATTTTCAGATCAACATATCCTTGCTGATAATAAGCATATGCAGCAAGTACACCAATTGGGGGAACCATAAGAGCTAAAGTTGTTCCCTGAGCCTGCTGTTGTGATAACCCAAACAAAAAAACTAAAGCAGGAACTATTATCACTCCGCCGCCTAATCCAATAACACCACTGAATGTACCGGCAGCTAATCCCAGAATTATAAATAATATTTCTTTAGGCATAAATTTTCTTTCATAAAAAATGTTTAAAAATTATTAACTAATTATTTTGTTCTGCGATGTTCTCCAAAAATATAAAGGCAAGCCAATTATAATCAATAGAGTACCCATTGCTGCATTACTCAAATCGGATACTACAGTATTGACTAAAAACAAAAAAGAAAATACCACAAAAATTATTGGTGTATATGGATAACCCCATACTTTATAAGGACGAACAGCGTCAGGCATCTTTTTTCTCAGCCTAATTACTCCATAAGCTCCTAACATATAAAATAACCATGCAGCAAATATTACGTAGTCAGTAATCGTGTCAAATGTTCCTGAAAGAACTAAAACGCATGACCATACACCTTGAGCAATTAGTGAAGTATGTGGAGTTCCAAATTTTGGATGAATTGCGCCAAGCTTTTTGAAGAACATATTACTTCTGGACATCGCAAAACAAACTCGTGCTGTAGAAAGTATACTTCCATTTAAAGCTCCGAATGTAGATATAATAACAGCAATGGAAATAATTGAGGCACCATAATTACCAAAAATTATTTGTGCTGCACTGGCAGCAACTAATGGAGATTTAGCCATTTGATCAACTGGTAGTACATAAAGATAGGCGGCATTCATTAACATGTAAACTACTATCACAATTAAGGTCCCAAATAATAGACCGAGTGGAACATTTCGTTGGGGATTTTTTACTTCGCCGGCAACAAATGTGATGTTATTCCATCCATCATAAGCCCAAAAGGCGCCGGCTAATGCCAATCCAAGTAACGAAATTAAATTCGTAGCAGTAGCTTCAGGGATAGCAAATCCTGTTGATAAGTTATTAAAGCTTCCTGTGCCGGCAGTGAAAAGAAAAATAGAAAGAAATATTATTGTTGCAATTTTTATAAATGTGATAAAAGATTGAACTGCTCCACCAAAAATAACGCCGAGATAATTTACTCCTGTTAAAAAAATTATGCAAAGAATTGCAGCGGCTTTAGCACCAAATTCAGCAAACGGAAAAATATTTCCAATTACTGGAATGTAAAATGAAAAGTTTTGCATTGCATGCGGCAATTCAGGAAACTTAATAAAGTAACCCAGATACTCTCCAAATACATAAGCAATTGCTGCCTGGCTTCCTGTTTGAATTACAGCAAATACAGACCATCCATACAAATAGGAAATAAAGTTGCCATACATTTTTTGGAAGTAAACATATTGTCCTCCTGTTGCATCAATTATGCCAGCCACTTCAGCATTACACAATGCGCCGATGAAGGTAACCAATCCGGCAACCAACCAGACAATTAATAATAATTCGGGAGACATCAGTTGACCAGCCATAGTAGCGGGTTTTCTAAAAATACCCGATCCGATCATTGAACCGGCAGTAATCATAACTGCTGCTGTTAAAGTTAACCCTCTAACAAGTTCTGTTTTTGGTTTATTCATTTGGTAGGATGATGTTTGTTTGCAAATATTATGAATAATAATGGTTAGTGAATTTCAGACAATTATTTGCGTGAAAACTTAATTAAGTTATTGTAAAGTATCAATTGGTATTTCAAAATAAGTTTAAT
>JAVHOU010000181.1:0-4615 GCA_036170275.1 Ignavibacteriaceae bacterium | reverse complement strand
AAAACTTAATTAAGTTATTGTAAAGTATCAATTGGTATTTCAAAATAAGTTTAATAATAATTTGGTTAGCTTAGCCAAAAATAACAAGCAAAATAATTCTTTAGTCGATGATTCAATTTTATTTCCAATATCAGAATCATTGGCTATTTTTAAGTATAGATTTACAATTATTACTTTATAAAATTATGAATGAACTTCTTAATCAATTAAGTGTTTGTGTAGAGCGTGGAAAAATTAACCGGGATTCTAAATATCCAACTGATATGATAGGAATGGACGGCGCAATAGAACTTACAGAAAAAGCCTTAGCTCTAAAAATTCCAGCGAGCGAAGTTTTAAATAATGGAATGATGTTAGGAATGCAGAGAGTTGGTGTAAAATTCAGGGATGGGAAAATATTTTTGCCTGAAGTTCTTATCGCTGCGAAAGCTATGAGTGCCGGAACAGCTTTGTTAAAACCATATTTTCAATCTGGCGAAGTTAAACATAAAGGTAAAGTTGTTGTTGGTACAGTTGCAGGGGATTTGCATGATATTGGGAAAAATTTAGTCAAGATGGTTTTAGAAGGAGGCGGTTGGGAAGTATTTGATTTAGGTGTAAATGTAAATGCGGAAAAATTTGTTAATGCTGTAATAGAAAAGTCTGCTAAAATTGTAGGTCTAAGTGCTCTGCTTACAACAACAATGCAAAATATGGAATTAATTACTAAGCAATTAAAAGAAGAAGTTAAAGATGTTGCTGTTTTTATCGGCGGCGCACCTGTAACTCAAGCTTTTGCAGATTCAATAAATGCTGATAAATATTTTTCCGATCCGCAAGGAATGCTTGAGTATCTTGACAAAAATTTTACAAATAATTAAAAAATGAACGAGACATCTGTTTTAAATCAATCAGTAATTGAAGAATTTACATTCGACTATAACGATATTGTATTCAATGAAATTGAAATTATTCATTTACTAGGATACGATGATGAGAATGTTCCCGATCCTGTTCTGGAATCGATTAATAATATCTTTAAATACTTACCAGACAAGGTAAATTTAAGAGGGGGATTCAAGATATTTCCATCTCGTAAAGTAAAATTAGGTAAAGAAAAATTTGAAATTGAAAACAAAATTTTTAACAGTGAAAAAATAATAACTTCTCATTTAAAAGATGTAGATACAATAGCGTTTATGGTAGCTACAATTGGTGATGAACTTGAAAATTTGTCAAAATCATTTATGTCTAATAATGAAATGCTGAATGGATATATTGCTGATAAAATAGCTTCAGAACTGGTGGAAAGGACAGCAGATTTTCTTGAAACTAAAATACAGAATTCCATAAATCAATTCGGTTATAAAATCACAAATCGTTATAGCCCCGGTTACTGCGGATGGAATGTAAAGGATCAACATAAAATATTTTCATTACTGCCAAAAAATTTTTGCGGTATAACATTAACTGAAGGTGCATTAATGGTTCCAATTAAATCCATAAGTGCTGTTGTTGGGATAGGGAAGGAAGTTGAACGAAAAGATTATGAATGTTCAATTTGTGATATAGAATTTTGTTATAAGCGGGAAAGAAATGCAAAAAATATTTGAAATCATTAAAAGCGGTAAAGTTTTAGTTTCGGATGGAGCCTGGGGGACTTTTCTTTTTAAGAAAGGATTGAAAACAGGTGATTGTCCCGAACTCTGGAACTTAACTAATCGCGAGGACGTGCTTAGCATAGCACAGAGCTATATAGATGCTGGTTCAGACATTATTGAAACTAACAGTTTTGGTGCAAGCAGTTTTAAATTACGTCAGTATAATCTTGAAAATAAAATTGATGAGATAAATCAAATCGCTGCCGAAATTTCCAGACAAGCGGCTGGAAATGAAAAATTTGTAATGGGTTCTGTTGGTCCAACTGGTAAATTTTTGATGATGGGTGATGTTACGCAGGAGGAACTATATGAATCATTTAAAAAACAAGCTGTTGCTTTTGAAAAGGGAGGTGCAAATGCTGTTTGCATTGAAACATTTTATGCTTTGGATGAGGCAGAGCAAGCAATTAAAGCTGTAAAAGAAAATACTGAGCTTGAAGTTTTCTGTACATTTACTTTTGATAAAACTAATGATGGTTCCTATAAATCATTAATGGGTGTTTCTCCTCAGCAAATGACTGAATCATTAATTCTTTGTGGCGCTGATATTATTGGTGCAAATTGCAGTGTTGGTTACGAAGCGATGATAACGATTACTAAAAATATTCGTGAAGTATCCAAAGAGATCCCAATTTTAGTTCAGGCAAATGCTGGAATGCCTAAAATTGGAAATGGGAATCTAGTTTACTCTGAAACTCCCGAATTCATTAAAGATTTTATCCCTAGAATTATTGATGCTGGTGCAAATATTATTGGCGGATGCTGCGGTACAACTCCTGAACACATCAGAGTTATTAAAACAATCGTATCAGAACATAATCAGCAAAAAAATCTTTGACACAAATTATTTTATTAAAATTTACAGACTTTGATTATAGTCTTTAACTGTTTCAATCATAGCGATATAATTTTCAAAATTAACGTACTCAGGAATGGAGTTGCCGGAACCAACACAATATCCTCCACTTGTTCCAACTTTTTCGATATTTGTTAAAACATTTTTTCTAACTTCGTCCTTACTACCTCTTGAAAGCAAATCAACGTCAACATTTCCAATCAGGCAAAGCTTATTTCCATAGCGTTGTTTCACCTCTTCAATTTTCATCGCTTTGGGCTCGATAGGATGAATTGCATTTACACCACTTTCAATTATTCTATCAAATATATCATACAAAATTCCATCGCTGTGATAAATGAGCGGCTTATTGTATGATTTAGCGAGATCACCAATTTTTTTCAACCATGGGAAAAAATATTGATCAAGAACATCTGGTGACACTAACAACCCATTGGTATATGCAATATCATCGCTGTACCAAATCGCATCTACAGTTTCTATCTCACAAAAATTTTTGAACATATCTAAAACAAGATTTCCCAATTTATCATTAAGTGCTTTTATCAATTCCTGATTTTCAAACAGTGCAAAAGAAAAAGATTCAAATCCCATCATCTCCCAGGTCATTGTAAAAATATCACCATATTGTCCAACAACTCCCATTCCCTCTGATAATAACGGTTTTAGTTTTTCAAAGTTTGTATAATCAAAATCAGAAATAGATGGGAATGTGTATTTCTCGAAATCATCGAAATTTGAAATTACTCCATTATTTTCAGAAGCCCATTTTCTAAAGATGGACCCATCATCATTATATGAAACATTATTATCCAGCCCAATTTTCATTGGATTAAAATCTGCTTTGGGCTGAAGTTTAACATAGTCGTAGCCTGCATGAAGCCAGAATTCTATTTCGTCTTTAAGATCAACTATTTTTTTGGAAATGAACTTTTCCTTTATCGTGGGATGAACACCTAATTCAGCAATTGGTATATACCCGGCATTTTGATTTCTGAGAGTTTTAAGAAAAAGATCTATTCTGGGTGAAGGGTTCTTAAAAATTTTATTCATATTGATAAATAAAGTTAAATTGATATAATAAATTAGAGACTTCTGAAAAATTCAAAAGGTCATTCCCGTGGAAACGGGAATCCAATGAATATGAAATAGATTCCCACTTTCGTGGGAATGACCGATGACCAGAAAATAATTTTTCACAAGTCTCTAAATTAGTTATTGTTGTCATTAATTGAAGTATTTAAGTAAAAAAATTTTATTAAATATTGATTTTAATGTATTATTTATTCAACTTAGAAGTAAGATAAACTATTATCAATCCCGGTTAAGCGATATGATTAGAATTTTAATATCAGTTATACTTACAGCTTTTTTATTCATCGGAATTTTGAGCACAGCAAATTTATTGTTGGAATCCAATAACGAAAGTGAAGTAAAATTAATTGCTCAAACTTTTGAAAAAAATTTAGAAAGATCTTCTATTAGAGAGATTGAAACTATTACCGCAGATAATAATTATTCCTTTACTTCTAAAAATGCTTTAAGGTGATCTACTTTTTTTGCCCTCTGTCTTTCATTTCTTTGAACAAAATATTCACAAACAATGACTGTCAATAATCATCAACGAATAAAAGAAGAAGTATTTAAAACTTTTTCACTCGCATATCCCGTAATAATTGGTCAGCTTGGAATTATTATGATGGGAGTTGTTGATAGCATTATGGTTGGGCGGCTTGGTTCTGTCCCACTTGCTGCTGCTTCGCTTGGTAATAGTTTGATATTTATAATTTTAATAATTGGGATCGGATGTTCAATAGTTGTAACACCATTAGTTGCAATTCTTGTCGGTGGAAAACGATACTCAGAATGTGGAATTTATTTCAGACAATCTTTACTAATTAATATAGTCCTTTCTTTTATTATGATTGGTGTGATACTTATCGGAGTCAATTTTATTCATATGCTTCATCAGCCGCCGGAAGTAATAAAACCTACAATTATATATATGAGTATAGTCGGATTATCCGCTTTCCCTCTAATGATTTATCAGACTTATAAACAATTTATTGAAGGTTTTTCCATAATGAAACCGGCAATGGTAATAGCAATTCTAGCAAAT
>JAVHOU010000180.1:1970-11150 GCA_036170275.1 Ignavibacteriaceae bacterium | reverse complement strand
ACGGATTATCATCTTTATCTATACCGTGAGTCGCGCCTCACGTAGGCGCGTGGATTGAAACGCATTAGGCGATATAACAAATTGGTTAGTGTCCGTCGCGCCTCACGTAGGCGCGTGGATTGAAACTTTTTTCCCGTCAACATAAACAGCAAATATTTTCAAGTCGCGCCTCACGTAGGCGCGTGGATTGAAACATTTACAATTATACCGTCAACAAGCTTATCCCAAGTCGCGCCTCACGTAGGCGCGTGGATTGAAACTGTTGCAACTACTACAAGATTTTTCCCACCACTTGTCGCGCCTCACGTAGGCGCGTGGATTGAAACGGTTGGCCGCTTATGGCTGCTGTAATATTAGGCGGGTCGCGCCTCACGTAGGCGCGTGGATTGAAACCCTTTTATTGTTAGCCCATCTGCTGTTGTTATAGTCGCGCCTCACGTAGGCGCGTGGATTGAAACGGAAAATGTATCTGCTAAAAACTCAGCTACTTCGTCGCGCCTCACGTAGGCGCGTGGATTGAAACCAGTAAAGACTATACTGTACCGGATCCTTCGGGGTCGCGCCTCACGTAGGCGCGTGGATTGAAACATTTGCAATAGCTTGGTTAGTTATCTTGTCGCCGTGTCGCGCCTCACGTAGGCGCGTGGATTGAAACTTCAAATCTTATAACTACTAAATCAGCGGGATTAGGTCGCGCCTCACGTAGGCGCGTGGATTGAAACAATCTAATTTGAGGTGGTTCTACCTGGCTCGCTTTGTCGCGCCTCACGTAGGCGCGTGGATTGAAACAATTGGATGGCAATTGGTAAAGTTGGTAACTGGAGTCGCGCCTCACGTAGGCGCGTGGATTGAAACTGTGCATCGAAAAGATTATCCTGCTCACCTGCTGTCGCGCCTCACGTAGGCGCGTGGATTGAAACAGCATATCATCTGGAATTAAAGTGAGTACATCAAAGTCGCGCCTCACGTAGGCGCGTGGATTGAAACATATTGTTGTATCGGGTTTTCCCAAAAGACTTCGTCGCGCCTCACGTAGGCGCGTGGATTGAAACCATTATACATCAATCAATAATTTTTTTACTTCGAGTCGCGCCTCACGTAGGCGCGTGGATTGAAACTATCTTTGCCCGGTACTTGCCAGCTACTCTTTTGTCGCGCCTCACGTAGGCGCGTGGATTGAAACGTCAAATTGACAGGTAATACTTACATGTAGCAAGTCGCGCCTCACGTAGGCGCGTGGATTGAAACAATTTCAATCAGCTGTATTGATGAATCATCGGGAGTCGCGCCTCACGTAGGCGCGTGGATTGAAACGCCGATGAACCTAATAACCAATTAATATCACACCGTCGCGCCTCACGTAGGCGCGTGGATTGAAACTTTATTATCTGAAGGTGTATTCCAGCGATTGATGGTCGCGCCTCACGTAGGCGCGTGGATTGAAACTTGTGTTGCTATCTCGGCTTTAGCTGTTATCATAGTCGCGCCTCACGTAGGCGCGTGGATTGAAACCCCAAATGCTAAAACAATAATATCAGTTACTGTTGTCGCGCCTCACGTAGGCGCGTGGATTGAAACCGTTCCCGGTTGTTGCTTTGTTCGTGGTTGCTCGTCGCGCCTCACGTAGGCGCGTGGATTGAAACAATTGTTTGTGGATCTTACTACTGTTGGCGGAAGGTCGCGCTTCACGTAGGCGCGTGGATTGAAACACTAAAGAATAAATAATCTCTAAAATATTTTACCGTCGCGCCTCACGTAGGCGCGTGGATTGAAACAAGTAAAGCTGATATTGCAGCGCCGATTAAATACCGTCGCGCCTCACGTAGGCGCGTGGATTGAAACCATATTATTTTACCTTTTATTTGTTTTTGAATTTTGTCGCGCCTCACGTAGGCGCGTGGATTGAAACAAGATAGCTTTTACGCTTGCAGCATCATTTGTTGTCGCGCCTCACGTAGGCGCGTGGATTGAAACGAAAATATTTGGAGTTAAATTTCCGTTGCGTTTGAGTCGCGCCTCACGTAGGCGCGTGGATTGAAACCGGTGGAAGCTGCCAAGGCAATGGTGGCAGAAAGTCGCGCCTCACGTAGGCGCGTGGATTGAAACAATTGTTTAAGATAATTAACGCTAAATAATTATAAAGTAGATAGATAAAAACTGAAGTACATCTGGGGTCTGATTGGTACTTGTTAGACGATTTTATAGCATAGCAGATAAATAAAAAGCCCAAAACATTTTGTTTTGAGCTGGCCTTTGTACACCCTGCGGGATTCGAACCCGCGACCTGCTGATTAAGAGTCAGATGCTCTACCAACTGAGCTAAGGATGCGGGGTAAAAATAAACAAAACACATAGTTTCTCAAAGTATTTAATCAGCCAACTGATTCTTACTTAATACCTTTACCTAACATTTCACTTATACAGAATGCTGAACAAAATTATAAATGCAATAAAAATCCTAAAGATTGCAGTAATTGTCCTCACACTCATCCTGATTATAAGTGTAATTTTGTATTGTATTTATTGATTGTTAAATACTCAATTTTTTTAACCATTTAAGAGGTGTTAATTATATGAAAAATTTAAAATATCTATTCGTTGCAATTTTTATTGCTTCTTTATTTTCAATGCAGATCTTCGGTCAAATAAAGCAGGATGTGGAAAGCGTAAAAGCCCAAATAGAAAAATTACGGACGAATTTTATCGAAGCTTTTAATAAAGGAGATGCTAAAGCAATGACCAAAGGTAACGCCGAGAATGTGATTATCTTTCCGCCAAATGCTCGTGAAGTCAAGGGAAACGAAGCTGCAGAAAAATTATGGCAAGGTTTTATAGATATGGGTAAAGGTGTTATTAATTTAAAAACTATTAAAGTTAATGTTTTCGAAAATGTTGCTGTAGAATACGAAACATACCAGTTAGAGATTACAATGAAAGATAATAAGGTAATAAAAGATAACGGTAAATCCTTGATAGTATTTGAAAAACAAAAAGATGGGAATTGGTTGCGAATATATGATACATGGAATTCTAGCCTACCTCTTCCAACTGGTAATAAATGAAAACAATTTTATTTAACAAATAGAGGCTGTCATATTAATTGAATTAGATTTTAATTTAAATTGTCTTATTACTTTTTGCTATTGTAAGAAAAGAAATTAGAATTATCTTGATAAGAAAGAATGATTAATTAGTAGGAGTTTTATATGGAAATGCACGCACAACATACTCAGGATATATCTACGATAATTATCGATAAGGATAAATTAATTGGTATCGAGAATGAAACTTTTCAGACCTTGATTCAAGAGTCAATTAAAAAAGGAAGCAAAGAGATTACAATTGATTTATTAAATGTAAAGTTCGTATCAAGTTTGGGAATCGGTTTTCTAGTTCACGCTTATACATCTTGTAAACATAAAAATATTATGTTCAGCGTTAAGAATGTTAATGCAGATATAATGAAAGTCTTTAATCATTTAAAATTGAATGATATTTTGAATATTAATTAATTACCCATCACCTGAAAATCTTAGGAATGCTGTTGAGTTATTAAATTAAGCAAATGTTCTTACTGTTAGATTATCAATTGCAATATTTAATCTATCTCTTAACTTTGTAAAAGCTTTTTTCTTTGCTTCAATAACTGATTCACTTTGACCCATCTCATAATAATTAGAAACTAAAAAAATATAATCTCTAAGAAGTTTATCAATATCATCTGCTGCTTCAGGCATTAATTCATTTAAATGTCTTCTGACATTTTCTAAATATATTATCAGTGTATCCATTAAATCATCTTTAGATATATATTCCAAAATATTTTATTTAAGTTAATTGTTTTAAAAATGAAATAAAACAAATTGTGTAAATGTTACTCTAATAATTTATTTCTAACCCATTTCATTAAAAATGTATCTAAAACGAATTATAAACTTGGCATTCAGTTTGATTCCTTAATCACTAAATAGATTAAAAGTTAAGATTTCAGATGATATTAAAATTTTTCGAGGTAATACTAATTAGTTTCATTTGTGTGCTTGTATTTTTAGCACTTTTTCTCCTAATTATAAATATATTCGATCGCAGTAAAATGGAGAAGGAAACTAATGGTTTATCTAAAAAAAAATTATTTTTATACAAAATTAAATACTTTATAAACTCACTTTTTTAATAATAGATAAAATTTTTATTCCCTTTAAAAAACTTTCCCCTCTTACATTCCACCTTGAGTTTTACTAATCATCAATCATTTTGTTTTCAGAATTAAGGTCTTGATGTTCGCAAATTATATCTTCAATCCTTCCAACGTCAAAGAAAGAATCAACCTACTTTTTAGCTGCAAAAACATACTTTGATAATTCCTTTGTTGTTAATATTAAAGTAGTTGAATTTTATGCTCATCTTAAACCGGAAAATCCGAGGAATGCTGTTGAATTGTTAAATTAAGTTTTTTAATTATTTCTGAAAATATTTTCTAAGTATCTATTTAGATTGTAAGACAAGATTATATAATTACGCAAAGCTGTTTAACGCTTGTTCTTGTGTATTATAACACTTAATAATCTTATTTAACTTTGTCTGAGCAAAAAGGATATTTATACTACCAAGAGAAGTAATTGCTCTAATATCACAATTAGTTTTCCCTGCCTCTTTTAAAATATTTAATATTACACCTATGACCGTAGAATCCACAAATTGACATTCGGTGAAATCAATAATTATTCTAAAATGTCCTGCGGCAATAACAGAATTAAATATCTGTTTGAGTGTTTTCGCATCTTTAGCTGTTACTCTAAGCATATAAATTTTGATGATAGAAATTCCGTCTATTGTCTTAACCTTAAAATCTTCAGATCCAAAAGTTGATATTGATTTCATAATCTATCCGAATATATAAAATAAATGATTTATTAAATTAAATATAGGAGACTTCTGAATTATTCAGATTGTCATTCCCGTACAAACGGGAATCCATTGATTTTATATTAGATTCCCACTTTCGTGGGAATGACCGATGACCAGAAAATAATTTTTCAGAAGTCTCTATAGATAATTATTTGAAATTCTTTGTTAATTAAATGAGATGAATGTTGTAGAGTTATTAAATTAAAAAGTCAAGACAACATTAGATACTCATAATCAATCCCTATCAATTAAAGTTGGTAGAGGGTTTTTATTTACTAATCATCAATCATTTTGTTTTCAGAAGTAAGGTCTTGATGTTCGCAAATTATATCTTCAATCCTTCGAACGTTAAAAGAAGAATCAACCTGCTTTTTAGCTGAATGCTGAATAAAACCACAAATGCAATAAAAATCCTAAAGATTGCTTGATTTTTCATAACACCCAGCTTATCAGAATAATTAACTTTGCTTAGTAGATAAATATTTATAAACAAAAGGTGTTAAAATGAAAACCAAGGCTTTGTTTGTTTCTGTACTTATGGTAACTGCACTTAGTTTCCTAAGTTTCAAATTTATCAGTCAACCGAAAGAAACTCATTTATTGAAAACTCCTTCAATTGAGGGAACATATAAACTATTGTGGCGCAAACTTCCGGATGGAACAACCGTAAAGCCTCCGATGATAATGGGGATTCAGACTTTAACTAAAGATATAAGAAATTTT
Organism: Ignavibacteriaceae bacterium; assembly: GCA_036170275.1. Taxonomy (GTDB): domain Bacteria; phylum Bacteroidota; class Ignavibacteria; order Ignavibacteriales; family Ignavibacteriaceae; genus IGN3. Next base: position 5,519 of record JAVHOU010000180.1, on the reverse strand, counting down.
AATATTATATCGGTTGATAAAAACGGAAAGCATTATTCTTATTCGGTTTATTCAACTTACAAGCTAACCGATAAAGACTATACCGAAACAATTCATTTTGGTGTAATGAATGACGAAATTGGCGGCAAGGGAGTCAGCTATATTACTGATCAAACAAAGACCGTTCCGATTCATTCAGATGGGAAAAAATTAGAGTTTAAATTTCCGTTCGATCCGCCAACTGTTACTTTTGAAGGTAACAAGATGACTGCAACAGCCGAAGGAATGTTTACAGATTACTGGGAAAAAGTGAAGTAAGTTGAGTTGCTATGATCGCATAACAATGCTGCCAAACTTCAAAATAAATTAAATCTCATATTTATATTATTACCCCTATCAATTAAAGTCTGCCTGTACGGCAGATAGATTGGTAGGGGTATTTGTTGCTTCCAACAAGCTTATTTGCTAATAATCAAATAATAATTGATATTAAACAATATAACTGATTCACCTACTTGAGGAAGGGTAGATAAATTTAAAAAATTTATTTTCCCTCTCTCTTAAAACTATTCTTCACTCCTTAAGCGTGAATGCTGTTCTCTCGATTGAGATCTGTGTTTATGTAAGGAACAAATTTATTTTAATAAATAATTTGTCCCATCTAATTATAAATTTATCATCAGGAATTTATTTCTTCAAACTGCTGTCAGGTTCATTTTTTGAAACGGAAAAACGATCCTTATTAAGTAAGAAAAGAATAATTAACAAAAAGGAGTGAGTTATGAAACTGATTCAATTTCTGTTTGTTGTTTCTGTATTAATGATGCCATTATCTGCACAAATAATTATCAATGCCGGTGATTTTCAAGCACAATATTCAGTAGGTAATTCAGTAATTAATAACACCGATACTACAGTTACAGAAATAAATATAGGGAGTTTAGGCTCTACCTCTTGGGATTTCAGCTTTCTCACTTTCAATCCAAATTATGCAGTCGCAGTTACGAGTGTTGACCCTGCAAGCACTCCTTACATTTCGGAATATCCAGGAGCTGACTACTCATTAAAAGTGTTGGCAAATAGTCAGGGGATTCAATCAGAGTCATATAGTTATCTAAGGCAAAGTAATAATTTTGAATATATGGGATCCGCTGGAATGAGTCCGATCCAACCTGGTTTTGAATCAATCATAACTACTGATCCGTATATGATTGTTAATGCTATACCAACTACTTACAACACAAATTGGGATTATACAAGTAATCAAACATCAGTTACAAAACAAAACGGTAATCCTGTATTCACCACTAACAGTACCGTAATATCAAAAAACGTTGTTGATGCATACGGAACGATGACACTGCCGGGTGGAGCCATAGTTGATGCTTTGAGAATAAGTGAAGATAGAACTACTTATTCTAACGTTGGTGGATTTAGTATGTACGATAGACATTTTAGTTATATCTTTCTTGGGAAAAACGGTGAGCAAGTTACCGTTATTGCAGATACAACACAGCCTAATATCGGACTGATAAGTAACTATGGTTATATCAGTTGGAAAAATACTTGGATAACTGCAGTTGGAAATGAAAATACTTTACTAAATAAGTTTTCTCTTGAGCAGAACTATCCAAATCCTTTCAACCCAAGCACAGCAATCCAATATGCAATAAGCAGTATACAATTTGTATCATTAAAATTATATGATGTATTGGGTAATGAAGTTGCATCTCTCATCAATGAAGAAAAGCCAGTGGGTGCTTATGAGATTCAAATCGATGGTTCAAAATTTTCAAGCGGAGTTTATTTCTACAAATTACAAGCTGGTAATTTTATTGAAACAAAGAAAATGGTACTTCTTCGTTAGAGTTAAGGCGGATAAATGTCGATGAAATATTAGGAACATTAAAAAAAAAATAAATGACAAGGAAGGCATTATGAAAAAGTTGATTATTAAACTTATAATGGCACAATTAATTTTAACATTTCACTATAACGTTAGGAGATAAAGAATGAAAAAGATGTTTTTGTTTATAGTCGTAACATTTTTATATGGCTGTAGTTCCCTTATGATGTCTGTTGTAGATAGGGATGACGCAAATAAAAACATTACTCTAAAAAATGGTGAACAGCTATCTATACTTATGCCCACAGTTCGGGTGGCATTGATAGAAAAGTTCAAAGACACTGACTGGACTAGAGAAAGTTTTGCATCTGCCCTTCAGAATGAATTAGTTTTAGAATTTAACCGGAGAGGGATTAATGCAAAAGCAGACTCGAGTAAAGAAGGCAATTTTCTTATTATCAATATTAACGAATTTAATCCTGGAAGCGGAGTTGCCCGTGCCATTAATATTACTGGTATAGGTTTAGCTGAATCTGGATTAGAAGGAATAGCTATTATTAGCACATCTAAAGGAAAAAGGGAACTTGAATTGAAAAAGCAAGGTCAAAAAAGTGGCATAACACAAGCAGGAGATCAGACATCCGAAAACATTAATTACTTTGCAAGCGCCTTAGCATCGAAAATTTGTATTGGATCTGAATAAATATTACAAACAAAAAAGTACTAATTAAACGAGGTTATTATGAGAAGATTATTTTTAAAAAAATCTCAGTTGCATTTTATTTCAATTTTTCTCGTACTTGTATCCATTAGTCTTTCCGATGCGGTTGCAGGAGGAAAAGCAGGAGTATATGGAATTTACATGATTCCCAGTGGTAAAGATGCGAAAAACTTTAGCCGACCGGGATTAGGTTTAGGGCTTCATATCGTGGTACCGGTTCCACAACTTGCAAATATTCTTGCAGGAACAGCGGGATTCGAATATATAAACCTGCTTGAAAAAAGAGCTGAATTGAGAGACGGGACTACAGGGCTACTCGTTAATCAGATTACAAGTCAGGATTATGTTAGACTTTTTATTGGTGCGCAGGTAGGAGGACACGGGAATGGTTTCTTTCGACCGCATGCCGGAATGAACTTGGCCCTAATAGTCTATAGTATTTCTACAGATCTTGTAGTTCCTAGCAGCCAGGGTGGGGATGAAATAACCCAAAATCTAAGCAATGAAACTCACGTTGTTGCCGGTTACGATATTACAGTAGGGATTGATTTGAATTTTTCAAATAAAATTGCATTGGATGGAGGTATAAGATATTTAAAAACTTTTTCTGTACCACAACAACTAGGAGAAGGTTCGGAAAAAATTCATCCACAATATTTTCAAGTTTACCTGGGTATCGGCCTATCATTTAATTAGACCAATAGTGATTAAGACCCAGTTAATTAATATGTTGAGATTGATACATTAGCATTACAAAGCTGAGTTTACTTTTACAAATTGCAAACAGGTTCATTTTTGCAGACAAGCAAGATGATTTTATTGAAATAAATTTTTAGTATTTTTAATATATGGTTAGTAGAAGGTTATCCCCCAGACCTTTTGTTAAATTAAACCCCGGTACTTCGGTATCGGGGTTTTTTATTAGATATTGAAATAAAATTTGCATATCCCACAGCCTAATTAAAGTATAAGTGGATTGATGCTGAATGCTGAACAAAATTAC
>JAVHOU010000180.1:0-1870 GCA_036170275.1 Ignavibacteriaceae bacterium | reverse complement strand
GTTATCTGATTAATTAACTAAATATACATTTTAAAGGAGGCAGCCTTATGAAAAACAAAATTTTTGTGCCATTGTTGATTCTTTTTTTAATTCCATTCTTTCACTTATCAGCACAGGACAAACTTCCTGATTCTGAATTGCTCTTAGTTCATGAAGATGTAATATATCCTTATGCATCAGAAAAATATGAAAAAGCTGTTAAAGATTTTGTCGGAATGCTTAAGGATTCAAAGGCTGATAGAACGTTTAGAGCTCTTCAGTCTGATTATTTTACTTATGATTTTCTTACACCTCTGAAAGATTATGATGGATTAGCAAAATATTTTGGAATGAGCAGCGATATGGTGCAGAAGATCGGGAAAGAAAAGTTTAGTAAAGTAATGAGTGAATTTGATGGTTGTTATTCATCCCATAAAAACTATATCCTTAATTTGAGAAATGATCTATCTTATAAACCAAAATATGGAATGGATCCGAATGAAGGATTAAACTTTAGACATCTCGATTATCTATACGTCATTCCCGGTAAAGAACAGGAAATGGTCTCACTTTTAAAAGAATACAAGGCTCTTTACGAGAAAAAGAATATTGAAGAGGGATACAGAGTATATATAGGCGATTTGGGAACCAATATGCCAATGTTTTTATTTGTTCAGCCTGCTAAAAGTACGGTTGATTGGGCAACGCTTTCCGATAAACAGGATAAATTATTGGGCGATGAAGGTACTACTTTGTGGAACAAGGCAATGTCCATAACTCAAAAGTTTGAGCATCACAGCGGAATGATGAGACCAGATCTTTATTACATATCTAAATAATTTATTATAAACATACATTAATTAAAGAGGATAAAATGAAAAAAAATATTTTTATTGCAATACCTATTGCAATGTTAGCCATGTTAGTTATCTCACAAATTAATTGCTCGGGTAAAGAAGAAAAGAAAACGATGTCACAAACAGAAATGGTAGCTTTGGGCAAATACATAGTGTCCACTAGTGGCTGCAGTGATTGTCATACACCAAAAATATTCACTCCTACGGGACCAACGTTTGACACAACAAGGCTATTGTCAGGTTTTCCTCAAGGAGAAAAACTTCCGGCTCTTGATGTTAAATTTGTTGCACCCGGCAATTGGGTAGCTGTAGAAGTGAATTCGGCAAGCTGGGTTGGGCCCTGGGGAATTTCATATGCTTCAAATCTTACGCCGGATAATGCAACCGGAATTGGGACAATGACAGAAGAAATGTTTATTAAAACTCTTAGAGAAGGAAATTATATGGGCGTAGGAAGACCATTACTTCCACCAATGCCATGGCAAGTTATCGGACAGAAAACTGATCAAGATCTAAAAGCAATCTATGCTTATTTACAATCCATTAAACCAATACATAATGAAGTACCGCAGCCAACACCGCCAGATAAAATGAAGGGATTGTTAGCAGGTAAATAGTAGGTGACTGTATTTGCTTGGATGAGAAATTTTTTGAATAAATAATTTTATTCAGAATACTATTCAGAAACTTGTAATAGAAGATATTCATTAAATCCTTCCATCCAAGTTCAGCCCCTATCAATAAATTTTGATAGGGGTTTTAATTTGTAAATCTATATTTATAAAAAATCAATTTTTAAGAATTGATTTTCAATCCACAAAAGCATAAAATATTTTAGTATTAACAAAATAAATTATAAAGTTGCATTTCGATAGCTATAGTGCTTCGCTGATTAAACATATGCAAATAAAGTACTTGTTGTTTTTGCCTATGATTATTTCTTTGTATTTGTTCCTTTTTGCTTTGCCTTTAAGTAATCAATCTGTGATTGACTTGCCTTTTTATAAGTGGGATCATTTAATGCAGCAGTAAAT
>JAVHOU010000179.1:3472-11195 GCA_036170275.1 Ignavibacteriaceae bacterium | reverse complement strand
CTAAAAAAGATTTTGCTCTTTCGATTTCAATTGATACAAGTGGCCAGCAAATAATTTCTACTCAAAGTATCGATAAAGGTTACTGGAAAGTAAAACTAAGTTGGACTCAGGATTCTGTTGAGTATTATAAAGAAAGTTCTTTAGTAATTAACTAAGTCTTGACAAAACGAGATTTCAAATGAAAGACATGAATAATTGTCATTTCGACCGAAGGGAGAAATCTGTTTCATATCAGAGCAAAGATTTCTCAGTCGAAGACTTCTTCGAAATGACTTCCATTTTTTTTTCTTTAATTATATTTATCCTCGTCCTATTGGATTAATAAATGTCACCAGAAATATTAACATCATTCTTTGTCGGATTGTTTGGAAGCTTCCACTGCATTGGTATGTGCGGACCAATTGCAATTGCACTGCCTGTTCCCAACTCCAATAATCTTTCTTTTGTTGCTGGAAGATTATTATACAATCTTGGGAGAGTTACAACTTATTCTTTTCTAGGTGCGGTTTTTGGATTGCTCGGTTCACGATTTGTTATTTCCGGTTTTCAGCAAAGTGTTTCTATTGTACTCGGGATTGCAATTGTTATTGCCGTGTTAATCCCACCAAAGTATAAAGCAAAAATCACTCAGCATAAACTTGTACAAAAAATTACATTGCCATTAAAATCTGGAATAAGCGATTTGTTTAAGCGAGGAACTTTTTCTGCAATGTTTTTAATTGGGGTGCTAAATGGTTTTCTTCCGTGCGGATTAGTTTACGTTGCTTTAGCCGGAGCAATTGCCAGCGGCGATGCAATTTCCGGAACTGCGGTTATGATTTTATTTGGACTCGGTACTGTACCAACAATGTTTGCTGCAACAATTTTTGGAAAGTTTATAAATATTAATATCAGGAGAAAAATTTCTAAAGCCGTTCCCGTTTTTGCATTAATACTTGGTTTACTTTTTATTGTACGCGGAATGGGATTAGGAATTCCATATCTCTCACCAAGAATTTCTGCACAAGTTGTAGATGAATCCAATATGGATTGCCACTAAGGCGCAAAGGGCAGAGAGCAAAGAGCATAGCGCATAGAAAAACGAAAGGAGGATATTTTTCTTTTGTATCTTCCCATCCATTCATGCTTTCATCCATTCATCCATTCATTCATTCATTCATGCATGCATGCATTCATGCTTTCATACATTCATGCTTTTATTTTACAACACATCCAAAATTATCTTAGTGCCAATTTTTTTTGGATGGATTGATTTTTATAAGAATATGCGATCGTAATCGAAAAATACCATAAGAATTTGCGATTATAATCGAAAAATCTTATGTTTTGACTAAACTTTTAGGTTTTGTATGATAAATAGAGAAATCCAAAATTCGATAGAGAAGAAATTATTTAAAGGTAAGCTTATAATAATTTATGGTGCACGCCAGGTTGGTAAAACAACTCTTATCAAAATGATCGGAAAAAATTATGAAGATAAATCCATCTATCTTAATTGTGATGAACCTGATATAAGAGGATTGTTAACTGATGCTACATCAACAAAATTAATAAATTTAGTAGGACAGAAAAAATTAGTTTTAATTGATGAAGCACAACGTGTAAAAAATATTGGTATTACTCTTAAACTTTTTGTCGATCAAATTAAAGGCGTTCAAGTCATTGCTACTGGCTCATCTGCATTTGAACTTTCAAATGTCATCAACGAACCATTGACTGGAAGAAAATATGAGTTTCATTTGTATCCAATTTCAATGAGAGAATTAAACAGTAGTTTTGGATGGATTGAAATAAACAGATTGCTTGAAGAAAGAATTATTTATGGTATGTATCCTGAAATAATTCTTAATCCCAATGAGAAGAAAACCCTTCTTAAAGAAATTACGAGAAGTTATTTGTTTAAAGATATTTTAAGTTATGAAGGAATCCGAAAACCAGAAGTATTGGAAAAATTGGTTATTGCTCTTGCATCTCAAATAGGGAATGAAGTTTCGTACAACGAACTTTCTAACACGGTTGGTATTGATAAAGACACAATTACCAAATACATCGATATTCTTGAAAAGGCTTTTATTATTTTTCGGTTACCTCCATTCAGTAAAAATTTAAGGACTGAAATAACTAAGATGCGAAAGATATATTTTTATGATACAGGAATCAGAAATACTTTGATATCAAACTTCAATAATTTGGAAACTAGAAATGATAAAGGTGCGCTGTGGGAAAATTTTATTATTTCCGAGAAACTTAAAATGAATATGGCACTAAATATCGATGCAAAATCTTATTTCTGGAGAACATCACAGCAGCAGGAAATAGATTATATTGAAGAGATAGATGGTGGGCTAAATATATACGAGTTTACGTTTAATGAAAAAAAGAAAAAACAAATTTCAAAAACTTTTCTTAATGCGTACAAAACAAAAACTAATTTAATTATCAATAAAGAAAATTATGGCAGCTTTTTAGGGATCGAATAATTTATGCGCAAGTGGAAAAAAATATTTATTGGTCTGTTCTTCACATTCCTCATAATTTTTATTATTGCTGGATGGATATTTCACAACATGCTTTCATCTTCTCTGCCGCAATACTCGGGAGAAATTTCATCTTCAAAAATCACATCAGATATTGAAGTTTACCGCGATAGTTTTGCTGTTCCATACATCATTGCACAATCTGATGAAGATGCTGCTTTTGCATTGGGTTATTTGCACGCACAGGAAAGATTGTTTACGATGGATCTTATTCGCAGAGCGGGCGAGGGAAGATTAAGCGAGATACTTGGCGAGAAAGCAATGCCATTTGATAAGATGTTCCGTACAGTTGGTATAAAAAGGAATATCGAAAAAAATCTTGATAAGTATGATCCAACAGTAATGAAAATTTTGCAAGCATACTCAAACGGAGTTAATGAATATCTTAAAGAAAGAAAAGGAAATTATGCAATTGAATTTGATGTGCTTGGATATGAACCCGAACAATGGAAACCAATCCATAGTTTGATTGTAATTAAGATGATGGCGTGGGAATTAAACATTAGCTGGTGGACAGACCTTTCTTTTACAGAACTGATACAAAAACTTGGTAAAGAAAAAGTTTTAGAAATATTACCTGACTATCCTGAAAATGCTCCAACTATTATTGCAGATAATTTTAAATATTTACCTTTAATAAATTCATCACTTGCAGAAACAGACAAAGCATTTCGCCAAATGATGGGATGGACAGGCACGCACATTGGCTCAAACGATTGGGTTGTAAATGCAAACAAATCTGTTTCTGGTAAACCAATAATTGCAAACGATCCTCATCTTGCTTTTAGTGCGCCGGGCAAATGGTATGCTGCTGTAATTAAAAGTAAGGGATGGAATGCTGGCGGTGTTACTTTGCCTGGTGTTCCCGGAGTTGTTATCGGCAAAGGAGAAAATATTTCCTGGGTTCTTACAAATGTGATGAATGATGACGCGGACTTTTATGTTGAGAAACTTGATTCATCAAAAACAAAATATTTTATTGATGGGCAATGGCAAAACCTTAAAATCATTAAAGACACAATAAAAGTTAAAGATGGTAAAGATCAGATAATTACAATTAAGGAAACACATCGCGGTCCAATCATTTCAAATATTCATCCGTTTAATTTTATTTACAATAAAGATGATCTCAAAATCCCACCAATAAGTATGCATTGGTTGGGAAATGAATTTAGTGATGAGATGCTGGCATTTTATAAAATCAACAAAGCAAAAAACTGGAATGAGTTTCGTGACGGAGTAAAATATTTTGGAATTCCCGGGCAAAATTTTGTTTATGCTGATGCTAAAGGAAATATTGGTTACATAATGGGTGCGCGAATTCCGATTCGCAGCAATAATAATTCAACTTTGGTTTTTGATGGGACAACATCTGAAAATGATTGGAAAGGATTTGTACCGACTAATGATATTCCTTTTATCCTAAATCCTGCAGAAAATTTTATTGCATCCGCAAACAATAAAGCACTAAAGGACTTTAAATATCATATTTCAAATCTTTGGGAACCATCCTCACGTATTGATAGAATTAGGGAATTATTAACATCAAAGCAAAAACTTTCTGCGAACGATTTTAAAAAATATCAAATGGATCAGGTTTCACCTTATGCAAGAACTATCACGCCATATATCCTAAAAGCATTTGAAGGAATAAAAGTAAGGGATAAAAATCTTAATACTTCGCTCGAGTTATTGCGTAAGTGGGATTTTGATATGAACAAGTACAGCCAAACTCCAGCAATCTATGCTGTGTTTCTAAAGTATCTTTTAAAAAATATTTATTATGATGAAATGGGTGATGATCTTTACAATCATTTCGTGTTTCTTGCAAATGTTCCTTACAGAAGTTTATTGCAGATTTTAGAAAAACCAGAATCACTTTGGTTTGATGATGTAAAAACGACTAAACGAGAAACACGTGAAGAGATTATAAGAAAAAGTTTAGCAGATGCGTTAACTTATCTTGAAGAAAAATTTGGTAAAGATTTAACTAATTGGCAATGGGGTAATATGCATAAAGTTACATTTAAACATGCCTTCAGCGGTAATTTTTCTTTGCTGGATAAGTACATCAATATTGGTCCTTTTGAAATTGGCGGCGATGGAACAACAATTTTTAATACTGAATATCCTTTTGCAAAAAGTATTGAAGAGTTTTCGATGTTTCGTCATGATGAATTTGATAATGTTCTTGGTCCATCGATGAGATATATTTATGATTTTGCAAATCCGGATGAATTTTATCTTATACTTACAACCGGACAATCTGGAAATGTTATGAGTGATAATTATCGTGATCAAAATCCTTTGTGGCTTAGTGGCAAGTATATGAAGATTAGAACTGATGAAACATCAATAAGAAATAATAGTAAAAGTTTGTTAAGAATTATTCGCAAGTAATTTTATGAAAGTCATTTCGACTGAGTCTTCTGCCATAGGCATCCCTTCGGGAGAAGGAGAAATCTGTGACTTTATTGCTTAACAGATTTCTCACCAACTGAAGTTGGATTCGAAATGACATTTGTAATATGCATCCATCAAGATTTTCAGTAAGTATTATTATATTAGAAACGTATCCATAAATAATTAAAGTATATATGAAAGTAATTGAGCATTTAGAGAAAGCAAAAAATCCATTAATTAGTTTTGAATTGATTCCACCAAAGCGCGGCGGCGATATAAAAGGGTTATTATCGGTGCTAGATGATATTACAAAGTATAATCCGCCGTTCATTGATATAACTTCACATGCTGCAGAAGTTATTTACGAAGAAACAGCAACCGGCATTAAGAAAAGAATTAAAAGAAAAAGACCCGGCACACTTGGTATTTGTGCGCTCATCCAAAATAAATATAATATTGATGCAGTTCCGCACGTATTAACAAAAGGATTTACACGTGAAGAGACTGAAGATTTTTTAATTGAATTAAATTATTTACAGATTCAAAATGTGCTTGCGATTCGTGGTGATGATTCAGGTTATGATAAACCAATACCGGAAGGTAAAAGTAAAAATTCCTTTGCTGCTGATCTGGTAAAGCAAATAATGAGTATGAATCACGGTAAATATTTAGAAGATAGTTTACTTGATGCGCGTCCGACTGATTTTTGTGTTGGAGTTAGCGGCTATCCTGAAAAACATTTTGAAGCACCAAATCTTAAAACTGATATTAGATTCGTTAAAGAAAAAGTTGATGCAGGCGCTGATTATGTTGTTACTCAAATGTTCTACGATAATAAATACTACTTTAAATTTGTTGATCTCTGCAGGGAGATTGGAATTAAAGTACCTATAATTCCAGGACTAAAAATACTGACTTCAAAAGCACATCTAACATCAGTTCCCAAAAATTTTTATATAAATATTCCGGATGGATTATCGGATGAAGTAATGGCTGCCAAACCTGAACATGCGCTTGATATAGGTGTTGAGTGGGCAGCTAAACAAGTTGAAGAACTATTAAACAAGAATGTTTCAAGTGTGCATTTTTATATTATGCAAAATTCAAAACCAATTATAAAATTGATGGAAAGATTAAAACTTTAGTTAAATGGTAAAAAAAATAATAAGAGGCAAAAAAGTTAAATGGGGAGTCGCAGGTTGTGGAAGATTCGCTGAAAAATCTTTTTTACCTGCAATCAGAATTACTCGTAATGGCTCAGTTACTTCTTTGTACAGCCGAGATATTAATCGCGCTAAATCGTTAGCTGAAAAATTTGGCGTACAAAATTCATTCGATAATTATGATGATTTCCTAAAATCAGATATTGATGCAGTATTTGTTGCAAGTTCAAATGCGCATCATTATGAGCAGGTTATCAAAGCAGCAAAAGCCGGGAAAAATATTCTTTGCGAAAAACCTATTGCTCTTACTTCTAAACAAGCTGAAGAAATGGTTAAGGTTTGTAAAGAGAATAAAGTTTTGTTAGCTGTAAATTATGTTCATCGTTATCATCCACTTGTAATTAAAGCTAAAGAATTAATTGTAGATCAAAAAATTGGTAAGCTTGTATCAATTGATGTTCACTTCAATATTGATTTCCCACCGGATAATAATTTTAGATTTAAGAAAGAATTAAGCGGCGGCGGAGCTTTGCGCGATATCGGGACTCACATGATTGATTTGTTAAGATTTTTTGGCGGAGAGATTGAAACTATTGATGGCAATATTGATAATTTAATTTATCAGAGTGAAGTAGATGATTTTGCTCTTGGTATCGTCAAATTTATTAAAGGAGGTTACGGTACCTTTAATGTTTCGTTCAATAATAAAAAGGCTTTTAACAGGATTGAAATACTTTGTCACAAAGGTGCAATCGCAATTGATAATCTTATAGGTAGAAAAAAATTAGCACCAAAGCTCACGATACTTTTAGAAGATGAAACGAGGAAAAGTTTTCGGAAGCGTGGGAATAAAGTTCACTTTGTAATACGCTCAGTCCAGAAATCATTTCTTAGAAATGAAGCTCCGCATGCAACAGGTGATGATGGTTTAATTAACATGAAACTTATGGAAGAATTAGAAAAAAAATGTCTTCAAAGAAAAAATTAGTTGAGATTTGCCATAAAGTTTATGCTAAAGGATTTGTTGCGGCTTATGATGGAAACATTTCTGCTCGTACAGAAAATAATAATGTTCTTATTACAAGATCCGGAATTTGCAAAGGAGATATAAAGGAAAAAGACATTATTGAAATTGATTTAAGCGGAAAAGTCATTTCAGGAAAAGGGAAAATATCAACAGAACATAAAATTCATCTTTACGCTTATAAAAAAAGAAAAGAAGTAAATGCTGTTGTACATTGTCATCCAATCTATGCAACCGTGCTTGCATTACTTGGTGAAGGATTGGATAAACATTTTTTACCTGAAGTATTTTTAACGATAGGTAAAGTTCCTCTTTGCAAATATGCAACACCATCAACAGCTCAGGTTCCAAAAAGTTTAGAACCATATATTAATTATTCCTGGGCGATGCTATTACAAAACCATGGGGCAGTAACTCTTGGTGAAACTCTGGATGATGCATATTTCAAAATGGAAAAACTTGAACACGCAGCTAAAATAATTTTATTGGCTCGGCTAATTGGAAAACCAAAAAAACTTTCTAAAAAAAATATTACTGATATTCTTAAAATATCAGAAAGCACTTACGGAATTATTCCAGATAAAAGAAATATTTAA
>JAVHOU010000179.1:1211-3372 GCA_036170275.1 Ignavibacteriaceae bacterium | reverse complement strand
TCTTAAAATATCAGAAAGCACTTACGGAATTATTCCAGATAAAAGAAATATTTAAATAGCATTTACTCACAATGTCATCTTGAGCCTGTCGAAAGATGACCTCTAAATAAAAAGACAAACCCTCACACTTCGACAAGCTCAGTGTGACATTTAAGTTAATAATAAAAAATGGACAAAAAACTAAAAGTACTTTTACTTCTTGGCGGCACATCACCGGAAAGAGAAGTTTCTAAAGCAACCGGTAAATCTGTTTACTTTGCATTGATTAAACTTGGATATCAAGTAATAGTAATAGATCCGGCTTATGGTATCAATCAACCCATTGAGGTTGAAAAATATTTTGATGAACAAGATTTTATTGAAATATCAAACGAAAATTATATTGATGCTGTAAATCTTATTTCATCAAGTGAAATTGATGTTGCCTTTCTTGCATTGCATGGAAAGTATGGTGAAGATGGAACAATTCAATCTCTACTAGAATTGAAAGAAGTCAAATACACAGGATCAAAAATTTTATCCAGCGCTCTTGCAATGGATAAAATCATGTCCAAGATTTTATTTGAAGAGTATCATGTTCCTACTCCAAAATGGTTTCACTTTAAGATAGGCGAACATACATCCGAAATAATTAATAAAATGATTGAAAAACAATTCGGTTATCCCGCCGTTATAAAACCGAATGATCAGGGTTCTACAGTAGGATTAACAATTTGTAAATCTTCAGATCAACTTGATGAAGCCATACATAATGCATTTGAATTTTCTGATAGAATATTGGTTGAAGAATATATTCCCGGTAGAGAATTGACGGTTGCTGTAATTGATAATGTGGCACTTCCGGTTCTTGAAATCAGACCAAAACACGGAATTTATGATTATGAATGTAAGTACACTTCTGGTATGAGTGAATATATCGTACCAGCAGAAATTCCTGAAGATGTTTCAAAGTCATTACAAGAAATTGCTGTTCAATCGCTAAAATCTTTACGATGTGAAGTTTATGCGCGAGTGGATTTTCGGTTGAGTACTGATAACAAAATATTTGTGTTAGAAGTAAATACATTACCGGGAATGACATCAACAAGTCTTGTTCCTAAGATGGCAAAAGCAGTTGGAATTTCTTTTGAACAACTAGTAGAAAAAATTATTACTCTAAGTTTAAAATGAAATTATTAGAAAATAAAAAAACTCGATTTTATATCATCGTTACTATTGTTGTGATCGGAACTTTGTATTTGCTGTTTAATAACTATGGGGTTGTTAAGTATGCAAAAGTTAAAAGTGATGTTGAAGATTTAAGCAGCCGCATAAATCAACTTGAAGAAGAAAACAGAAAATTGGAAGCCGAGATTGATTCACTTAAAAGAAATATTCCGGCAAAGATTGAAAAGATTGCGCGTGAAAAATATAATATGATTAGACCGAATGAGAAAAAGATTGAATTTAAAGCAGAAGAATAAATAGCGACGTCATTGCGAGTCCCGATTTATCGGGATGAAGCAATCTGCAAAATATTTGGATCTCAAAATTATTTTAAGTGTCCTGTTCAAGAATATTAATTATTAGTAAAAAGTATTTATTAAATAGATTGCTTCGTCGCTGACTCCTCACAATGACATAAAAGTATGAATAAAAAAAATAAAATTCCCACCACACCGCTCGCAGAAAGAATTCGTCCACAAACCATTAATGATTTTTTTGGTCAACAGCATTTACTTGGAGCAGGTAAACCAATAAGATTAATGATTGAGAATGATACGCCCTCATCATTTATTTTGTGGGGGCCACCGGGAACTGGTAAAACTACAATCGCACGCATAATTGCAAATCAAACTCAAGCAGAATTTTTTCAAATCAATGCTGTATCAAGCGGAGTAAAAGATATTCGTTCAGTTATTGATATTGGTACTCGCAACAAAGAAATTGGAAAACGAACAATACTTTTTATTGATGAAATTCATCGATTTAATAAAGCACAACAAGATGCTTTGTTAAATTCGATAGAATCCGGTGTTATAATTTTAATCGGTGCAACAACAGAAAACCCATCGTTTGAAGTCATTCCTGCTCTGCGATCCCGTGCAAGAGTTTTTGTTTTAGAAGAATTATCTAAACAAGATCTTTTAGATATTTTAAATTCAGCAATTAAAAAAGATGA
>JAVHOU010000179.1:0-1111 GCA_036170275.1 Ignavibacteriaceae bacterium | reverse complement strand
GAATGCTGGAAGGCGGCGAAGATCCATTATTTATTGCAAGAAGATTAATTATTCTTGCATCGGAAGATATTGGTAATGCCTCTCCAAATGCATTAGTATTAGCGGAAGCCGCATTTAGTGCTGTTGATAAAATTGGTATGCCAGAGGCGCGAATAATACTTGCACAATGCGTTACTTATCTTGCATCATCACCAAAAAGTAATGCATCTTATCTTGGAATTGAAGGTGCGATAAATGAAGTTAAGAATAATTCTTTAGCTCCTGTTCCAATGAACTTGCGTAATGCTCCCACTAAACTGATGAAGGAACTTGGCTATCATAAAAATTATAAATACGCACACGATTTTGATAATCATTTTGTAGAAGAAAATTATCTGCCAGAGGAGTTGAAGACAAAACAATTTTATTTCCCAACTGAAAACGGGCAGGAAAAGAGATTGAAAGAGTGGCTAAAGTTTCTGTGGAAGACGAAGAAAAATTATAAATAGATTTTGGTTAATTTTCCATTGTCGTCCTGAGCGAAGTCGAAGGATGACCTTTTGAAATATTTTATGAAGCCACGAATCACCACTAATTTTTGTATGATAGTTAATTTCGTTCTTGTGAAAATTGGTGTAATTAGTGGCTGGCTCTAAACCTTTTACTTGAGAGAAGTGCTATCTAGTTATTTAATCCAGAAGTAATGAAAATTTATTCCTGCAAAATATGTTCAAACGAACATGGCAATCAAATTCTAAACATACGTGAAATGTATTTTGGAACTAGAGAGAAATTTGATTATCTGGAATGTGCAAATTGTGGTTGTCTGCAATTACTAAATCCACCAGGAGATTATTCTGTTCACTATCCCAAAGAATATTTCACTTATAATCAAACACACGAAAACAAAATTAAATCGTTTCTCAATAAATTTCGTGATAGAGCTGCGATGGGAGAAAAATCATTTATTGGAAATATTTTATTAAAAAAGTTTGGAGAGCCAACTTATGTTTCGCGAATGAAAATTGCCGGTGTTGGATTTCAAGATTCGATTCTTGATGTTGGCTGCGGTAAAGGAATTCTGCTTCACAAGATGAAAGAATCCGGTTTTGAAAATGTAATTGGAATAGAT
>JAVHOU010000178.1:0-2173 GCA_036170275.1 Ignavibacteriaceae bacterium | reverse complement strand
TCTGAAATAAGAGAATTGAAAGCAGAATTCTGGAAGAATGTTACAATTCCCGGCAGCGGTAATGATGTAAACCAAACGCTTGAACGTGCCGGCAGACTTGCAGATTATTTTGAGCTTGGCGAATTAATTGCAACTGATGCGTTAAACAGAAATGAAAGCTGCGGCGCACATTTTAGAGTTGAACATCAATTTGAAGACGGCGAAGCAAAACGTGACGACGCAAATTATTCTTACGTTGCAGCGTGGGAATTTGCCGGTGAGAATAAATGGAATCTTCACAAAGAAGAATTAAAATTTGAATATCTGAAACTTGCTGTAAGGAGTTACAAATAGTTGATGGTTGCAGAAGCAGACATAATTGAAAAAAAATCCTTTACTCAGATTGTTGAATTAATAAAACAATCTAAGCAAAGAGCATTTGCTTCTGTTAATACTGAGTTAATTAATCTTTGCTGGAATATCGGCGAATACATTTCTAAAAAAACTGAGTCTGATGGATGGGGAAAAGGGACAGTTGAAGAATTATCTCACTTTATCCAAAAAGAAATGATTGGTACTCGAGGTTTTTCAACTCAGAATTTGTGGCGAATGAAGCAGTTTTATGAGGTTTATTCGCAATTCCCAAAACTCTCATCACTGCTGAGAGAATTAACATGGACAAACAACATTATAATTCTTTCAAAAACAAAGACTATTGAGGAAAAAGAGTTTTACTTAAATCTTTCAGTTAAGGAAAAATATTCAACACGTGAACTTGAAAGACAAATCAGTTCTGCTGTTTACGAAAGATTTTTATTGTCGCATAAAAAACTGTCAACACTGTTGACAGAATTGGATAATTCTTCATCGAATACAAAACTCTCACCACTGATGAGAGAATTAAAAGAAACCTCTTCTGAAAAACTGTCACCACTGGTGACAGAATTAGAAAAACCTCGTTTACAGCAATTAGATGAGGTTTTTAAAGATAAATATATATTTGAGTTTCTTGATTTGCCGAAAGATTTTAGTGAAAAGGATTTAAGAAAATCACTGGTTAAAAATCTTAAAGAGTTCATTCTTGAATTAGGAAAAGGTTTTATTTTTGTTGGCGAAGAATACCGATTGCAGGTTGGCAGTAAAGATTTTTTTGTTGATTTGCTTTTTTTTCATCGCGGTCTGCAATGCTTAGTTGTAATAGATTTGAAGATTGATGATTTCAGTCCCGAGTATCTTGGCAAAATGAATTTCTATCTTGAAGCGCTCGATAAAAAACAAAAGTTAGAACACGAAAATCCAAGTGTAGGTCTTCTACTCTGTAAAACTAAAGATGATGAAGTTGTTAACTATGCGATGAATAGAAATCTTTCCCCGACCAAAATTGCGGAGTACGAAACTCAATTGATTGATAAAAATATTCTGAAACAAAAATTGCACGAATTGGGTGAATATTTTTTGGCTTCAGAGAAACATATATCCGATAATTAAAAAAGTTTGATAATAAATTGGAGTTACAAATAATGGAAGTGAAAAAATTAAATCTTACCCTTAACATCTGGAGACAAAAAAACGCTAACTCTGTTGGAAGTTTTGCAGAATACAAAGTTCAGGTTTCTCCCGATGCATCTTTCCTCGAAATGCTCGATGAAATAAATGACTCACTTGAAGTAAAAGGTGAAGAAGCAATACATTTTGAAAGCGACTGCCGCGAAGGTATTTGCGGAACCTGTGGATTAGTCATCAACGGTCAGCCGCACGGACCGCTGGCAAAAATAGCAACCTGCCAGCTTCATATGCGTAACTTCAAAGACGGCGAAACAATTTGGGTTGAACCATTCCGTGCAAAAGCATTTCCTGTAATAAAAGATCTTATGGTAGATCGTTCAGGATTTGATAAAATTTTGTATGCTGGCGGATATGTTTCGTTTAATACCGGTGGTGCGCCTGATGGAAATGCAGTCCCGATTTCCAAAGAGATTTCAAGTCTCGCGATGGATGCGGCTGCTTGTATTGGCTGCGGAGCTTGCGTTGCTGCTTGTAAAAATGCTTCTGCAATGTTGTTCGTTTCAGCAAAAGTTTCGCAGTATGCGTTGCTTCCGCAAGGACAGCCGGAGCGTTACCGCAGAGTTGAAAGAATGGTAGCCGTAATGGACGAACTTGGTTTTGGAAGCTGTACAAACACTTACGCCTGCGA
>JAVHOU010000177.1:0-2198 GCA_036170275.1 Ignavibacteriaceae bacterium | reverse complement strand
CGAACTTTATTTAATTCCGGTCGATTTAAATATCCTCTTGCTAAACCTGCGCCGCCAACATACATCTCTCCTGTTTCGCTAACGGGCACTTCTTTTAATTGTTCATTCAGTATATAAACTTGTAAATCCGGAATTGGAATTCCAATTACACTTCCTGAATTAATATCTTTTGAAGTAAGCGGTCTGTAAGTTACGTGCACAGTTGTTTCCGTAATTCCATACATATTTATCAACCGTGGTTTTTGATCGCCATGTTTTTCAAACCAGGGATTTAATGCAGCAAGGTTTAAAGCTTCACCACCAAAAATTACATAACGTAGAGTTAATTTATTGGTATTGTCTTTGATACCTTCAGCTTGTATAAGTTGATAAAAAGCAGAGGGAGTTTGATTTAATACGGTTACTTTTTCTCTTACTAATAAATCATAAAATGCTTCAGGTGAGCGGCTTAATAAATATGGAACCACAACTACTTTACCACCATAAATGAGAGCGCCCCATATTTCCCAAACAGAAAAATCAAATGCATAAGAATGGAAAAATGACCAAACATCTTTTTCATTAAAATTAAACCATGGTTCTGTTGATTGGAATAACCTTTCAACATTTTTATGAGTTACCATTACTCCATTTGGTTTTCCAGTTGATCCTGAAGTATAGATTACATAAGCAAGATTGTTTGAATTAATTTTAATATCTGGATTTGATGAGTTTTTATCATGAAAATTAAATTCATCTAAATAAATGTTTGTAGCTTTAGAATGAGGAATATTTTCTAATAAACCTTTTTGCGTTATTAGTAAAGAAGTGTTAGCGTCTTCGATCATAAATGCAAGACGATCCTGCGGATAACTTAAATCAATTGGAAGATACGCACCACCAGCTTTTAGTATGCCAAGTAATCCAATTATTAAATCAATTGAGCGCTCCATGCAAATGCCAATCAGCATATCTGGTTTTGCACCCAACGAAATTAAATGATGTGCTAACTGATTGGCTTTTTGATTCAACTCTTTGTATGAAATTTTTTGATTATCCAATACAACAGCAATTGCTTCTGGTGTTCTTTCTACCTGCTTTTCAAAAAGTCGATGAATACATTTGTCCACTGAATTTTGCAGAGTATCATAATTCAATTTTGTGATCTTTGTACTATTATGTTTAATGTTATTTTTTATGTCCATCATCATTCTTAAAAATTTACTTGGGTAAAAAGATAAATTGATATCTTCTACAGTCAACCCTAATGCCAAAACTAAAATAAATAATAATAAAATAGTTTAATTATTTATCTCTTATTTGCTTAATTTTCATAAAACCAACAAAACAGTATAATAAAATTTTATTGATTTGTAGATTTAGGAAAGGAAATTATCATTTTGAGATAATGAAATCATAATTTAAATAAATTTAAATATGATAAAACCTTTTCCGTCATCATCAATTATTTTGAAATGACTTTGTATAAACCAATAAATTAAATCTACAAATAGATTAACAAGAATGGATACAAAAATCAATAACAGTAAAATTCAAGTAAAGTGGTTAAATCTCAATAAATATTCAGGTGAAGTAGTTCGATTAAAACCTTACTTAACTTCCTATGAGATTGAAAGAGCATTTAAATATAAATTTGATAGAGACCGGGCAAGATTTATAATCGGTAGAGCATTACTTAGAAAAATGCTTGGCGATATTTTAGACTTTGATCCTTTCCAAATTAAAATTGAATCTGACAATTATGGAAAGCTTTTCCTTTCCAATATTGAGCAGCAGCATCTGCATTTCAATCTTTCACATTCAGAAGATTATATTATATATGCATTTTGTTTTAACGATGAGGTTGGTATTGATATAGAAAAGATCGATCCTTCAATTAACCATCTTGAAATTTCAGAAAATTATTTTACTGATATTGAAATTAAATACTTAAAAGATTCTACTGATAAAGATATCAGAGCTAAAAGATTTTTTAGGATTTGGACAAGAAAGGAAGCTCTTCTTAAAGCTTTAGGTATTGGTCTTTTATTAGATTTAAAAAAAATTAATGTCACAACTGATTCCATAGATTTATCTAAAACAAATATAAAATTACCTTCTGATAAACATAAATATTGGGAAGTCAGAGATTTATTTATTCATAATGAATTTAAAGTCGCTGTTTCTTATTCAGGTGCTATAAGGCAGGTTACTGTTAG
>JAVHOU010000176.1:0-37284 GCA_036170275.1 Ignavibacteriaceae bacterium | reverse complement strand
CCTGTTTTTACATTAAACTAATTTAGGAAATTCCATTTCCATCTGAAGCATTACATAGGTTTTATACTCTTTTATGAAACTGCTTAGATTTATTGAATGTTTTGTCGGCTGTGGCTGTGGTTTTGGTGCTGGGTTAAATGTAGCTTTGAAAATTTCAGCTTTGAATTTATCGGCTGTACCTGTTGAAATCGATGTCCTTTTACCATCACGGAAAAATACTAATTGATAGTTAGGCGATTTTTTGTTAAGGGCTAAATACATACTGAGTATCCTTTCTTCTCTGTATGGAGTATGTATGGAGAACCTGTAAAACCTTTGATTTTACAGTATAAAGCCCATAATCCCTCTGCCTGTCACGCAGAAGGTCGCGAGTTCGAGTCTCGTCGGCCCCGCAAAAAACCCGATTAGCATAATATGCTCATCGGGTTTTTTAATTTTAAATTCGATTTTACTTCACTGCTAATAAAATTAATCCTGTTTTCCCATAAATATTGATAACAATTACCAATCCCATTTTCAAATAAAAAAATAAATAATTTTTTTCAACTATTGACATCACTGAATTATTATCTTATTTTAAACCTGTAATGTAAACGTTTACATTAGATTTCTAATTAACTAATTCTAAAATCATTTAAAGGTGAGTGCTATGAAAAACTTGTTATTTGTTTTCTTGTTTCTTTTTTCTGCTTCGCTGTATGCACAATCAACTGTTAACTTTGAAACTAATGGCAATAATTGGGTGTGGACTGTTTTCGACGCTGCTAAAGAAAATTTTGATGTCGTTGCAAACCCAAATGCTGGTGGTTTAAACACAACAGATAGCTGTGCTATGCTTCAAGTTACTGATATAACTGCAGATCCTTGGGCTGGTGTTTTTTGCACTGATTTTCCTGATTTTGTTATAGATGCTACTAACTGTTATGTTAAAATCTTGGTTTATAAAGATCATATATCTGATGTTGGCTTAAAACTAGAACCAGCCCGCACTACAGATTACAATATACCTAATACCGTTATCAATCAATGGGAAGAAATAGTATTTGATTATTCATCTTATATTGGTGGTAATGCTAATACATTAACAATTATTCCGGATTTCGCAGCTAATCCTAGAACATATACTAGTACAAGTTATTTTGATCAAGTTATATTTACTGATGTTATACCGGTTGAATTAACTGCATTTACTGCTGCTATTGTTGGACAAGCAGTTGAATTAAGTTGGAAAACCGCTACCGAAACCAATAATAGCGGATATGAAATTCTTAAAAGTGTTAATGGCTCTCAATTCTCAAAAATTGGTTTTGTTCAAGGAAATGGAACAACAACTGAATCAAAGTCATATTCATTTGTTGATCGTTCAGTTAAAGCGGCTGAAAATTATGGCTATCGATTAAAACAAATTGATTTTAACGGTAAATTTGAATATTCAAAAGTTGTAAACGTTAATGGAATTACTCCTTCTGAGTTTTCATTAGATCAGAATTATCCTAATCCTTTCAACCCATCAACTAACATTTCATTTGCTGTTCCAGTTAAATCAAATGTTACTCTTGAAGTTTATAATCTTATCGGACAAAAGGTTATGGATTTAATACAAGGTGAATTTGAAGCCGGTAAACATTCAGTTCAGTTAAACGGTTCATCTATGGCATCAGGCATTTATTTATTTAAATTAACAGCGGTTGGTGAAAATGGTTCAATGTTCTCATCAAGTAAAAAGATGACCTTGCTAAAGTAAGAGCCAATCAAATTATTTGTGGAAGCGGGATTAAAATATCCTGCTTCCTCTTTTTTTGATTTTACTATAATATGACCCCAACTATAAAACAGATAGCTAAAAAAGCAAATGTATCAATCGCTACGGTTTCAAGAGCGTTGAATAACGATTCTAAAGTTACAGATGAAACACGAAAAAAAATTATTCGCATTTCCGATGATTTAAATTATAAACCAAACTTAATCGCAAGAAATTTTGCAAAAAAAACTTCATATACTATTGGATTAATATTACCGGATATATCAGATGAATTTTTTACAGACATTATTCGCGGTGTGGATGAAATAACATTCAGGAATGGTTTCTATACAATGGTAGCAAGCTCACATAAGCATCGCACTCTCACCGATTCAATTACTGCATTTACACAAACGGGATTAGTTGGCGGTGTAATTCTATTAGTGTCTGCTATGACAGATGATTTGAAAAAAATTTTAGATCAAACTAAAATTCCGGTAGTATTAATTGGCGGTGGTAAGCAAGAGCATGATTTTGATACTGTTTCAATTGATAATTATCAGGGTGCTTTTAATGCAACAGAATATTTAATCAAAAAGAAAAAATTTAAAAAGATTGCTCACATAACAGGTCCATCAGAAAATTATGATGCCTACTTAAGAAAAAAAGGATTTATTGATGCCTGCAAAAAAAATAGTGTTAGCATAAATAAATCTTTTATTGTTGATGGAAATTATACAATAGATTCAGGTTATCACGGTTTTATCCAATTATACGGTTTACCTGAAAGACCCGAAGCAATTTTTGCAGCTAACGATATGATGGCGCTTGGCTGCTATGATGCTGCAAATTATTTTAATGTTAAAATACCCGACGATATAAGTCTAATTGGATTTGATGATATATTCATGTCAAAATATATCAATCCAAGCTTAACAACAGTGCGCGTCCAAATTGAAGAAGTTGGTAAGGCGGCTGCAGATCTTTTGATAAATCGGCTTAATAATTCAAATGGTAAACATCATTCTCTAATAAAAATTCCTACTGAATTGATAATTAGAAATTCTTGTTAAACTTTTTTTAATGGAAGCTTGATGGAACAATTTTCTACAAAGTACGGGCACTTTTCCTCTGATGGAAATGAATATATAATTACAAATTATAAAACTCCCAAACCATGGGTTAATGTAATTTCAAATGGCAAGTACGGTTTAGTAATTTCTCAAACAGGCGGAGGATTTAGCTGGCTGGATCATTCAGAGTTTAACAGACTTAACCGTTGGCATCAGGATTTGGTGAAGGATAATTGGGGAAAATATTTTTATATAAAAGATAATCTTACAGGTGAGTCTTGGTCTCCAACATGGATGCCTGTAAAGACTGAATTAGATTTTTATCAGGTCATTTATGGATTTGGGTATTCAAAATTTATTTCTGAGTATAAAGGTGTTAAAGTTACTTTAATAGTTTTTGTACCTGTTGGTGAGGATTTAGAAATCTGGGATTTTAAGATTGAAAACAAATCCCCACAAAAAAAATCTCTCTCAATCTACACATACTTTGAATGGTGCCTTGGCTCGTCATCAGATCATCATCGTGAATTTCACAAGTCTTTTTTAGAGACCAACTTTGATCCTAAAATTAATTGTATGACCGCAACAAAAAGATTATGGGAAATTCCGCTTGGAGATAGAGGACACTGGAATATTGAATATCCTTATTTGGGATTTATTTCTTGTTCAGAAAAAATTTTTGATTACGACGGAGATAAAGATTCTTTTGTGGGTCAATATGGTTCAATTCAAAATCCTGCTGGTTTATCTGCAAAATCCTTAAGTAAAAAACTTGGTAAGTGGAATGATTCAATTGCGACAGTAAAAACTGATTTTAAAATTAATTCTAACGACACAAAAGAGATAAATTTTTTTATTGGAATAGAAAAAAATAAAGATTCGATTAGCTTAGCACTAAAAAAATATTCAGAGCAAAAAAATATTAATTCAGCATTAACTGAAGTAAAGCTTTTCTGGCAAAAAATGTTTGATACTCTTGTAATAGAAACACCCGATAAAGCCATGAATCTTTTGGTGAACAAGTGGCTTCGATATCAGGCAATTGCAGGAAGGTTATTTGCACGCACTGCCTATTATCAGCAAAGCGGCGCATTCGGATTCAGAGATCAATTGCAGGATAGTTTAGTTTTTCTGCCTATCGATCCAGAGAAAACAGAGAAGCAAATTCGTTTGCATGCCCGCCATCAATTTGAAGATGGAAGCGTGCTGCATTGGTGGCATCCAATTTCTGAAACAGGATTGCAAACCAAAATGACTGATGATTTACTTTGGCTTCCTTTTGTGATCCTTCAATACATTGATGAAACTGCTGATTATAAAATCCTTTCGATCAAAGAACCTTATTATGATAATAAAAGCAAAAAAGATACTTTACTCAATCACTCAGTTGCAGCGATCGAAAAGGTTCTGACACGATTAAGCAAACGAGGATTGACGCTTATTGGTGCTGGTGATTGGAATGATGGACTTAGTGCTGTTGGACTTGATATGAAAGGGGAATCAATCTGGCTTACAGAGTTTTTCTATTTGATACTAATTAGATTTTCAGAACTGTGCAAAGATATCGGAGAGGATAAACTATATAAAAAATATTCTAAGAAAGCTTCTGATCTTAAAAAAGCATTTGATAAAAACGCCTGGGATGGAGAATGGTTTTGGCGTGCAACAAAAGATGATGGAAAAAAAATTGGCAGTAAAACTTCACCTGAAGGGAAAATTTATCTTAATGCTCAAACCTGGTCTGTGATAAGTGGTATTGCAGTAAAAACTAAGCAGAAAAAAGCAATGGACTCGGTAACAAAACATTTATTAAAAAAGAACGGATGTTTACTCTTAAGTCCTGCATACTCTAAACCGGATAAAATGATTGGATATCTTTCTCGCTACGCTCCAGGCAGAAGAGAAAATGGCGGTGTATATTCTCACGCTGCTGCATGGGCAATTTGGGCTTACTCTTTATTAAAGAAAAATGATTTGTCTTTTACTGCTTATAAAAATCTCTGCCCGATTTATAATGGAATGAATCCTGACGAATACGTTGCAGAACCTTATGTAACTCCGGGAAATATTGATGGACCGGAATCACCAAATTATGGAATGGGCGGCTGGACTTGGTACACTGGTTCGGCGGCTTGGTATCAAAAAGTTATTGTTGATTGGATACTTGGTGTTCGCGCAACAAAGGATGGGTTAATGATTGATCCTTGCATACCAGATGATTGGAAAGAATTTTCTGTTAAAAGATTATTTAGAAAAACTGTTTATAATATTAAAGTATTCCGAGATAAAAAACTCAGTAATGGGGGGATGAAAATTTTTGCTAATGGAAAAGTTATTGAAAAAAATATTTTAAATATTAAAAATAAAGCTAATGTAGCTGTAGAAGTTTACTTCGGTAAAAAATAGTTAATAATCTATGTTAAACAAAAGGAAGGAGTTCGTTATGAGAAGAGTATTCTTCTTTCTGATAGGCATTGTTTTTATTACAGGCTTGTCAGGTAATATCTTTGCGCAATGGGCGATTGACAAAAACGCTCGTCAGGATGCGGTGTATGCTCGCGTACTTCAAAGCAGCGAAACAGTAGTGCTTGATGGGATTGAAGATGACATATGGTCAAAAGCAGATTCAGTTGTTGTTGGTTATGGTCAAACAAAATATTTACCCGGCAGTGGTTATGAAGTATTTGGGGTAGGTCAATCCATACCTGGTGATTCTGCAAATGCTGTATTTAAATGCCTGTATAAAGCCCCCTATATTTATCTGCTTTTTAAAGTGGTTGATAAAAGCGTTGGTGGCTGGAACTGGGGGGGGACAAATAGTGGTTTTGATGGTATTATTATGTCGTTCAAAGACAACAATCAAAATCATTCATGGGTTGACCCCTGGGATAAAAGAATGGAACATTTTTATATGTGGGGTTACCACTGGGCTTATGCTGATTCATTCCCAAATCCTAATGACTTATATGGTGCTCCACCATTATACATGGGAAATGGTGCAGTTGCGGGAGGTAAAGAAGAATGGAGAACTCCTGCCCAGCAGGAAAGATGGACTGCAGTTACTAGGGTTAATGGAACTTCAATGGATTTATTGCCTGATGTAGGCTGGATTTCAGAACACCGTATAAATGTCGATTCTTTGGGATTTAATTTAGACAGAATGGGTGATGTTTTGCCTTTCAGCTTTAGTATGTTTGATGCAGACAACATTCTTGATTCAAATACAACAAACGATAATTGGACTAAAACCTGGTGGGGATGCCCTTGGAATGAAAACTGGTACTACAGCGCATTATTTTTAGATCCAAATGTTACAACATCATCAACCCCAGGTGTTGTTCCTGCAGCAGATTATATTATACCTCACTTAAGATCCGGCAAAACTATTACTGTAGATGGTAATCTAAGTGAATGGGAAAAAGATAATACCTTATCAGTACACGTTAAATACGGTGATGAATCTACTTTTGAAAATATTAAAGGAACTGGCGATTGGGCAAGTGGATACCAACAATATGACTGGAATAGTTTTCCTGTAGTTGTTGATGGTCCAGAATTTAAAATGGACGTAACATATGATGATTCAAACTTATATGTTTCTGCAAAAGTTGAAGATTTAATTGTAACTGCACCTGATAATGGTGGAAGAGGAGAGTCTGTAACTTTTGTAATGACTCCTAGAAAATATGTTAATGGAACCGGAATTTTCCCTTCAAAATATTTAACTGTAATGGTTGATCCATCAGGAAATGCTAAGGCTAAAGACGATCTTATCATTCTTGCTGATACAGCAGGAGTTGAATATGCTCTTCAATTAGGCAATGGAACTAATATAAATAATACTACTGATCCTGATAGTGGATATCAAATTGAGCTTAAAATACCTTTTAGCGCTTTTAATTATCCTGTAGGTTTAGGTGATAGCGTTGTTTTTATCGGTGCAATAGTTAATGATTTAGATGTTTTTGATGATATAAATCAAAATTATTTTGCAAAAACCTGGTGGTTTGTTCAACAATCCGGGCAGCATGGTCCAGCTTGGGTAGCTCTTGGTCCAGCAAATCCATTAGTAGGTGTTGATGAAGAAATTACTGTTCCTTTGACAATCGAATTGTTAGGTAATTATCCAAATCCATTTAACCCGTCAACTAAAATTAAATACAGTTTAAATAAAGTTTCTGATGTTACATTAAATGTATTTAATATTTTAGGGCAAACGGTTAATGTTGTAAATAAAAGCAATGTTCAAGCAGGATTAAATGAATTCAACTTTGATGCATCTGGATTAGCTTCTGGAGTATATTTATATCAACTAAAAATAAAGAATATATCAAGCAATCAATTAATTGATTCAGAAGTTAGTAAAATGATTCTTATAAAATAAAATGCTTAAAGGTGTAAAGAGACCAAACTCTTTACACCTTAATTTTATGTTAAGATATTAATCATCTAAAATTTATGGTGTAATTATGAAGTATCTGTTACGAAAGAGTTTTTCTAATACGGAATGGATTAAGTTTATAATAATATTAATTCTACTTTATTCTTCATCAAGTTTTGCTCAATCAGGAAAAATATCTGGAAGAGTGACAGATGAAAATAATGAACCACTTTTTGCTGCAAATATTCTAATTGAAGGTACCAGTCAAGGAGCTGCATCTGATATGGATGGATATTATTCAATTTTAAATGTTAGACCAGGTACATATACTGTAGCATATAAATATATCGGTTATCAAACCAAAATTGTTAGTAATATAAGTGTTAATGTTGATAAAACTACAAATATAAATATTGTATTATCCTCGGAAGTTATAGAAGGGGAAGTTGTAACAATTGTTGCGCAAAAACCGGTAGTTGAGTTTAATCAAACTAGCTCTGTAAGGAATTTATCTTCAGACGAAATTAAATCATTACCAGTACAAAGTTTAACTGATATAGTAAATCTTCAAGCCGGCGGTGTTCAAACTACTGATGGGCAATTTCATATGAGAGGTGGTAGAGGCGGAGAAATCCAATTTCAGGTGGAAGGAATTAGTATTAATAATCCATTTAATAATCAAGCAAGTCTTTCACTTGATCGTTCTATAATTGAAGAAGTGGCAATAGTTAGTGGAACTTTTGACGCTAAATATGGACAGGCTATGTCTGGTGTTGTTAATACCACTTTAAAAAGCGGAAAAGATAAATTTGAGTTTTCCGGGGAGATTTATGGAGGAGATTATCTTCCATTTGAAAATGAAATCTACCCAAATAACAAAGATTTTATACCATATACAATTCAAAACTATCAATTTACCCTAAGTGGCCCTACTTATTTACCACAAACTACTTTTTTATTAAGCGCAAGAAGATATCGTAATAATGGATATCTCTGGGGAGAAAGAAGATTTTTACCAACAGATAGAAGTGATTTGTTGAATGGAGTAGTTCATCCAACAGGTAATAATGAAAAAGTAGCTTTGAATCCTTATGATGAATGGAGTGGACAATTTAAAATTACAAATACATCATTTAGTAATATTATAATTAGTTATGTAGGAATTTTAAATAGTCTATGGGGTAAATCATATAATTATGCTTATAGATTAAATCCTGATGGTTTAAACGAATGGAAAACTTTTTCTATAAATCATGGTATTGATTTTACTCATACATTATCAAATGAAATGTTTTATAAAATAAGTTTGCGTCACAACTTATTTGATTATAAAAATTATAAATACGAATCGATTTATGATCCTAGATACTATGCTGCTGATATTCCCAAGAGTATAACTAATTATGAATATGGTGCTATTATTCAGGGTATTGATTATGGCAGGTATATTCAAAAAACTAATTTTGGTGTAGGCAAAATTGATTTTACCTGGCAAGCTAATTCATCAAATTTTATTGAAGCCGGTATAGAAGGTCAGGTTAATGAATTAAAATTTGGACCTCCGGGACAACTTGTACTTCAATCAGATACTCTGACAGGTATCGTGCGATTGTTACCAAAAGAGATCGATCCTAATAATCCGACTTTTAAAAAAGTTGAAACTTATAGACCAAATCAAGCAGCAGTATATGTACAGGATAGAATTGAACTTGGTGATCTGGTAGTTAGATTTGGATTAAGATATGAATTTTTTAATCCACAAGCTTATATTCCAAGCAATCTACAAAATCCTGCTAATAATATTATTGGTGTTCCAAGTTCAACACTTATTAAAGCAAAAACTAAGCATACTTTTGCACCAAGATTAGGATTTGGATTTCCTCTTACTGATAAATCTGCATTACATTTTTCTTATGGTCATTTTTATCAAATGCCTCAGTATAACTCATTGTATGTAAATGCTAATTATCAAGTTTTAGAATTTTTAACTGGTGGTGAAAGTTTTACTCAGGAATACTTAGGGAACCCGGATCTGGAACCTGAAATTACAGTTCAATACGAGGTTGGATTAAAACAAGCATTAACTGATGATTTAGGTATTGACTTGACCTTTTTCTATAAAGACATCAGAAATTTACTTGGTACTGAAATAATTGAAACCTATAATTATGGCAGATATGCAAGAAACACTAACATTGATTATGGAAACGTTTCAGGACTTACCTTCTCTATTATTAAAAGAGCTATTGGAAACTTTGGTGTAACAATTGATTATAGTTTGATGTTTGCTAATGGTAATTCAAGTGATCCTTCCGAAACTGCTGATAGATCATTTGGTGGACTTGATCCAAGACCTAGAGATATTCCTTTCAACTGGGATCAGAGACATACTCTTAATATTACTGCTATTTACAATCAGCAAGATGATTTTTCTATAAGTACTATAATTAGATATGCTTCCGGACAACCATATACGCCAGAACTTGGTGTTGGTTTTTTAACAGAAGAAGAACCAAACTCTGGCAGAAAGCCAAGTTATATTACTGCTGATTTACGTGCTGAAAAATATTTTAATATAGATATGTTGAACTTTAGTGTTTTTTTAAGAGTATTCAATTTATTCAACCAAAACTTTGTTAATGGAGCTGTGTATAATGATACAGGCAGTCCAACCAGATCATTAACTTTAAGACAAGGTGAAACTATCGATCCATTTCGATTCAATGCTCCAAGAAGAATTGAACTCGGAATATCATTCAGGAGTAATTAATTATGATCAGCAAAAAAAATAATCAGCTTACAAAAGCTATAAAATATTTTAGCGTTGTGGTTATTCTTTTCATAAGTCCAATGTCTTATGCACAATATTTGGATTTAGTGCCGATAGAGTGGAGAGGTAATGAAGATTATGTTAGACAAGGTAATCATGATGCTAATAGAATAAGAACAATGTTTTACAATTACGGAATGGTTGGTGATTATCAAACTACTCCGAATTATAACATATTCCATTCGATGGAATGGCCTAAAGGTTCATTAGAATGTTATAGTGATGGTGTAACACCATTTGTCTTATCAAAACTACAACAAAATGTAAATAGTCAACTGCAAGATTTTTATATAATGGAAACTGGTTACAGAGAAAGACAGGAAACAAATCCTACTACCGGCAGAGTGCAAAGATATAATCCTCGCCCAGGTTATTTACAACTCGATCCTACAATAAATACCGGTAGATCACCTGCCGTAAGTTATGATCCTAGAACCTGGCCTGACGAATGGTACGATAAACTAAATGATCCTGATGACCCAGGTTGGCCCAAAAGCTGGAATGGCTATTTTGGTAAGCAACCAAACGCAGATCAAGAAAGTTTTTGTGTTTATGATGATGATTATTATGGTAAATGGAACTTCTATCCAGATAGCCGTGATAATACAAGAAGAGGTATGGGGCTTAAAGTAGAACAAAGAGGCTTTCAATGGGCAAATATCCAATCTAGGGATGTAATTTTTTGGCATTACGATATAACAAACGAAAGTACAACTACTTACGATTACAATGTAATTTTTGGGCTATATATGGATTCAGGTGTTGGTGGTGGATCATTAAGTCCGTTTGATCTTGTATATGAAAGCGACGATGATAATGCTTACTTTGATACAACTAATGGAATGGACTTAGTTTACACCTGGGATTATAATGGAAATGGTAATTTTGGAAAGACTGGATATTTAGGTTATGCATATTTAGAAACTCCAGGTAATCCTGTAGATGGAATTGATAATGATGAAGATGGTATTATTGATGAAAATAGAGATGACCCTAATGGGCAATTGTTAATTGGGCAAGGTGCAATACTTAATTATATAGTAGCACACTATGATACTATAAAGTTAAACAAATATGCTAATTTTAGGCTTCGCCCAGCTTTCCAAAAAGGATACTGGTACACTGCTGATGAAGATTTAGATTGGACATTGGCAAACGATACTGGTATAGATGGTGTTTTTGGAACAAGTGATTACGGTGAAGGTGATTCGATTCCTTCTTCAAACGCTTTTGGTAGTGAACCAAATTTTAATGCAACAGATATTAATGAATCAGATCAAATAGGTTTAACCGGGTTTAAGTTAAATAGAATTGCGCCAGGAAAGGGACAAATTGGTCAGGTTGATGATATCATATTTTATACGGATTCTAAAGCATGGCCCCAATCCTTATATAATAAATTTTCTGGTCCAGATCCTTTTGAAAATACTTTAGGAATTACGAATTATAATATTGGGTTCTTTTTTGCTTCAGGGCCATTCTATCTTGGCACAGCAAAAAAAGAAAGATTTAGTCTTGCACTTGCGTTTGGTGCAGATCTCTTTCATATGCGTAAAACAGTTGAAGTTGTACAAACGATTTATGATGCAAATTACCAATTTTCAACACCCCCACCAATGCCAACCTTACATGCTTATTCAGGTGATGGATTTGTAAATCTAACCTGGGATAATGCTGCCGAAGATGCATTTGATCCGATTACAAATACAAATGATTTTGAAGGTTATAAAATTTATCGCAGTACTGATGAAAGTTTTCTGGATCCACAAGTAGTTTTTGACGCTCAAGGAATTGGTCCACTTGGAAATGGATATGCCATGGCAGTTTATGATTTGATTGACGGTGTTTTAGATTATAGTGATGTTGCTGTTGAGGGAATTGAATTCTATTTAGGCAAAGATTCGGGTATTAAACATACTTTTAAAGATACAACTGTAGTAAATGGACAGAGATACTTTTATGCAGTTACAGCATACGATAAAGGAATAGAAATAAAAAATGTGTATCCATCAGAAAGTGCCATTTCTGTTAACCAATCTTTAAGAGGTGGATTGATTTTATCTAAAAACATTGTTGAGGTTTTTCCAAATGCCCAGGTACCAGGTTACAAGCCAGGAACTTTTAATAATTTACAACATATACAACATTATGGTGTTGGTACTGTTGAGATAGAAACTCCAAATCCTGATCTTATTCCCAAAGACCATACATTTGAAATTAGATTTAAATCTCCTAATGATTCCATTAAAGCCACTAGTTATGAAATGTATGATGTTACGAACGGCAGAAATGATACAGTATTTATTGGTGGAACCGATTTAATAGCTTTAGGACGTGGGCCAATTGGATTTGGTATGTTACCTTTAGTATTTACTCGACCAAACTTTGTTGTGGATTCAAGTAGCACAGGTTTTTTACCTAGTAGTCAAACTAATTTAGTATTTAAACATACTTTTTCTAATATCGCTACCCTACCTCTTAATTTAGAAAAACCTAATTATCCTGCAGATTATATGATTGAATTTTCAGATCAAATTTTGGACACTTCTAAATTTGGAGGGGGAATGAATGCAACAGCTGCTAAATTTAGAATTTGGGCTACCCCAAAAGCGGGAGGAAATCAGTTTCAAGTTGATTTTAGATTTAGAGATACTGACGGCAATAGAACATTAAGTAGGAACGATGAGAAAATTGAAATATTAACCAAGTCTTCTACTGGTGTTGTTGGTAATGTTGTAACTGTTCAGGTTGATACAGTAAATGGCCCAAAATATATCAATTCTATATTTCCTACTGTAGGTGATTTTTACCAGCTAAATATTAATGTTCCTTTAACGAAGCACGATGTATATCGCTTTACGACAGATTCTTCTTTTATTGATATGACAAAACAAAAAGAAGACTACGTTGAAAAACCTTATGTCGTTCCAAATCCATATATGGGTCAAGCTTCATTTGAACTGGCTCCTTATGCTGAAAAAGGAAGAGGAGACAAACGAATTGAATTTAGAGCATTGCCATATAACGCAACTGTAAGAATATATACTATAACTGGTGAACTTGTTCAAACTCTTCATCAAGATGGAGGATTTCAAGGAAATATTGCCTGGAATATGCGTTCTAAAGATAATTTAGAAATTGCTCCAGGTTTGTACATCTACCATGTAGAAGCTGAAGGGTTAGATGATTTTATCGGCAAATTTGCAATAATTAAATAAGCGGTGAAGAAATGAAAACATATTACAATAATAACTCAACCGTTTTTAATAAAATTGAAATGAATAAACTTTTTCGTTTTAGTTTTTTAGTCATCATTATTTCTTTCTCTCAGTTGTTTGGTCAAAGTAAAGTAGGAACGACTGTTGGACAGTTTTTAAAAATTGAACCGAGTGCAAGATTGGTTGGAATAGGTAATGCAGGTGCTTCACTTTCTGGTGAAGCAAGTGCGGTTTTCTATAATCCTGCAAGTTTAGGAAGATTAAGTGGAATTAATGTTCAGTTTACTTATAATCAATGGTTGGCTGATATTAAATATAACTATGCTATTGTTGCGATAAATGTTGAAGAGTTAGGCACATTAGCTATTCAGTTAACCTCTTTAAACTCGGGAGACATAGAAATAACTACGGTTGAGCATGAAAAAAATACCAATCTCTACTATGATGTAAATAATTTTTCTTTGGGTCTTGCTTACGGTATTATGTTAACGGATAGAGTATCGGCAGGACTTACAATAAGTTATTTACAAGAAACTATATATAACACAAGTTTAAGTGATATCTCCTTAAACTTTGGTGTTCAATACCAAACTGCTATAGAAGGATTATCACTTGGAGCAAGTGTTTCTAACTTTGGTCCAAGAGCTTCTTATGATGGAAGAGACATTTACTTTAATCTAGATAATAATCCTAAAGTACATGGTGATCAGTCAAAAATTCCTGCTTCCTTAAGATTGGGAAATTATAGTCTGCCAACATTATTTAGAGTTGGATTATCTTACAAGTTAGACATTTCAGATTGGAGTAAAATTACTTTTGCTTCTGATGCACTACATACAAATGATAATGATGAAAGAATTAATGTTGGTGGCGAATGGTTATTCTTAAACACTTTTGCTATACGCGGTGGTTATCGTGATTTACTTTTAACAGATGTTGAAGGTGGACTTGTACTTGGTGCAGGAGCTAAAGTTGGATTCTCTGGTTCGTCAGTTATCAGTTTTGATTATGCCTGGGCTGATTACGGAAGACTAAATAGTACTCACAGGTTTACCGTTGGAATTCAATTTTAATAATAAAAATTATAGAGCAATCGGTTTAAAAATCGGTTGCTCTTTTTATGATAATTTATTTAGTTAGCTAGTAACCTTTGCAAAACTTTTAATAATTAATGAGTTCTTTTATATTCAAAATATTTCTTTCATTAACACTTTGTAATTTAGTTTATTCCCAGATAGAAAAAGTTGTTGCAAAAGTCGGTAATTATAAAATATACGAATCCGAATTTAGAGATAGATTTGATTTTAGTTCTCACCCAAAACTTTTACAGAATAATGATAAACTAAAAGCAAAGCATGAATTTTTAGAACAACTAATCTCAGAAAAACTTTTATCGCTTGATGCCGAAGAAAAAGGTTTAAGCAAATCAGAATATCTTAATAATGTACTTACTCCTTTACAAAATATGTTTGCGCGAGATGCTTTATATAAAAATGAAATTAAAAATAAAATAAGCTACTCGCAAAAAGATATTAATGATGCGATTGAGAAAATCAAAAAAACACTTAAGCTAAAATTTATTTTTTCTGATAGTGAAAAAGAATTAAATCAAGTTTATAAGCAGCTAAAATCAGGTGCTTCATTCGACTCTTTACTTTCAATGCGAAAAGAAGCCATGGTACAAGACAGTATTGGAGAGATCACTTTTGGAACAATAGATGAAGCTAATGAAAATGAAGTTTACAAATTAAAAATAGGCGAGTTTACAACACCTTTAAAATCCGAAGATGGTTTCTATATTATAAAATTGGCTGATGTTTCTGTAAATAAAAATTTAAAAGATCCAGAAAATACTTTAGAAGATGTTAAAAGAATTATTGAGACTCGGATAGAGCATAAAAGGTATTTGGATTATTATCACAGTTTTTTTTCTAAACACAAGGTAAATGCTGATAAAGAGATTTTTGAGCAGCTTATTAAATATTTTATTCCAACATTTAGAGAAAAATATTTAATAGAAAATTCTAAAAATGCTGATAATAAATTATACCTGCGTGGTGGCATTGAAATTAGTAATGTTTTATCATCACTTGATGATAGAATAAAAAACAAGGACTTTATTAAACTCCCGAATAGAATAATTAAGATAGAATACTTTATCAATCAACTTAGTCAAGAAGGACTTTTTGTTCAGAATTTAAGTGAGAAAAATATCAGAGCTTCACTTTCATCTTATATTAGAAAATTTATTGAGGATGAATTACTAACTAGCGAAGCGAACAGAAAGGGATTACAGAATTCTGCTGAAGTGAAAAAATATATGAATATGTGGAAGGATTCGTATATTTCAAAATTATATATGTTTGAACTAATGGATTCAATAAACACCACGGACGAGGAATTATATTCTATCTATACTAAAAATGAATGGAAAGAAGCTTCACCTCAACTAGTTAATGTAGTTGAAGTATTAACTGATAAACTTGAGGTGATTGAAACGGTTCTTAAGGAGTTATCAGCCGGAAAAAATATTAAAGAGTTAGCCAGCTTATATACAATCAGAGATTCAGTTAAAAATAGAAATGGCGAATTTGGTTTGCTTCCGATAACCAAGCTTGGTGAGATAGGAAAATTTGCCTCTCAAATGAATATTGGCGAGATATATGGCCCCATTAAAGTAGATGGAGACTATTCAATATTTCAATTGATAGATAGAAAAGTAGACTCAACAACCTACTCAAAAAATTTTGATGAAGTTAAAGATGATTTAAATAAACTTGTTACAATACAAAAATTTGAAAAATTTATAAATAATTATACAGCTAAGCTGGCAAATAAATATGGTGTAGAAATTAATGAAGATGTTCTGAATGGTATAGATAATAGTTATTTAAATCTTGTTGTTGTTAGATATATGGGTTTTGGTGGAGAAATATTTGCAGTTCCCTATACTGAGCAATTTTCAGGATGGTATGATATATGGCGCGATAATAAAATTGTGCAATAATTCATTTAACTAAAAAATATTTAACAAATCAATCTAATGTTTTGATTATTGAAAGGGAAAGAAAAGGACTTTTAAATGAAATTTGTCAAGATCATTCTCCTTGTTGTGTTTGTGTTTGTTGGATGTAATCCACAACAAAATCAAATCGTTTTTAAATCAAATGGAAAAGTTGATTATTCTCTCTCAGCTAATGAAATAAATCTTTTGGATTCAATTCAATATCGTTCATTTCTTTTTTTTATAGATGAAGCTAATCAGGAAAACGGTTTAGTAAAAGATAGAAGTGCAAGTTGGGCTCCGGCAAGTATTGCTGCAATTGGTTTTGCTCTTCCATCTTATGCAGTTGGTGTTGAAAGAAATTGGATATCTAGAAATAAAGCAGCACTAATTACACTTAATGCTTTAAGATTTTTTTTCAATTCTGTTCAAAGTTCTGATACAAATGTTACTGGCTACAAAGGATTTTATTATCACTTCTTAAGAATGAATTCCGGTACGCGCGAATGGAATTGTGAGTTATCGTCTGTTGATACTGGTTTGCTTATGATGGGAATTATTTTTGCGCGTAACTACTACAATTTAGATAGAGAAGTTGAAAATGAAATCCGTTTGCTTGCTTATAAATTACTTGGTAGAATTGATTGGAATTTTATGGAAATGCAGTCAGGTGGAGAATATGCAAACACTATTTCTATGGGATGGAAACCAAATGAAGGATTGCATTTTATGGGATGGAATGGCTACAATGAAGCACTGTTTCTTTACATTCTTGCTGCCGGAAGTGGAATGAAAAATGTTGAAACTTCATATAATTCATGGCTCGCTTCTTATGATTGGAGAACTCCATATCCAAATCTTTCACACGCTGCATTTCCTCCTTTGTTTGGTCACCAGTTTTCTCAAGTGTTTATAGATTTTCGCGGACTTGTTGATCAATATATGAAAATAAAAGGAATAGATTATTTTGAAAACTCACGCAGAGCAACTTTGGTGCAAAGACAATATGCAATTGATAATCCATACAATTGGGTTGGATATGATTCTTTATGCTGGGGAATTTCTGCCAGTGATGGTCCCACTGAAAAATATAATTTTGATGATAAAAAGTTTTTAGGTTATGCCGGCAGGGGAACAAGCGGTCCTGATTTTAATTACTTTGATGATGGAACGATTGCCCCTTATGCTGCAATCTCATCAATTGTTTTTGCTCCTGAAATCGTTTTACCAACTATTAAAAACTTTAATGAAAAATATGGTAATCGTTTATGGGGACCTTATGGTTACTTTGATTCATTTAATGCAACGGTAAACTGGTTTGATAATGAGTATATCGGAATTGATCAAGGTCCTTTGCTTTTAATGATTGAAAATTTTAGATCGGGCTTAATTTGGAATTACGTTATGAATGATCCTATAATCCAAAAAGGATTAACACGTTTAGGTTTTGAATATCTGAAATAATATAGTTTAATTATAATGATGCTTCTTAAAAATCTTCTACTCTTTTTTATTGTTTCCATTTTATTTAATAATCTAACCTTTGCACAAATTAAAACACTTGATGAATTTGAAACTACCGAAGGATGGAGTTTTATAAAGTCTAATGGAGTTAATCTTTCAATCGCAAATGATGTTGGATTGCATGGCAATGCAATAAAGTTTGATTATGATTTTACGAAAGGCACAGGTTACGGCGGCATTCAAAAATTCTTTCCGATTGATTTACCGGAAAATTTTGAATTTACTTTTAATGTTAAAGCGGAATCACCATCAAATAATTTTGAGATTAAATTTATTGATAACACCGGGCAAAATGTTTGGTGGGTTAATAATCGTAATTATGATTTTCCGAAAGAGTGGAAAAAAATTGTTATTAGGAAACGTCATATCAATTTTGCATGGGGACCAACAGAAGATCATTCACTCAAGCGAATTGATAGAATTGAATTTACTGTCGCCTCATTCGTTGGTGGAAAGGGAACTGTGTGGATAGATGATTTAACGTTTGAACCGCTTCCGCCTGAAACAAATATATATCCTCGACCTCTTGTTACCGCCAAATCACAATCATTTGATTTGATGCCTAATAATATTATAGACGGATCAACTACCGCCTACTGGAAAAGTGTTGGTGTTAAAGGTCAATCAATTATTATTGATTTTAAAACCCGCAGAGAGTTTGGCGGAATAAAAATAAACTGGTTAAAGAATTATCAAGCAAATTCATTTGAAGTTTTGCTTTCAAAAGATGGAGTAAACTGGGAAAGCGTTTATGAAGTTACAAATAATCAAAGCGATAAAAGTTTTGTAAAATTGACAGAAGCTGAAGCAAGGTTTTTAAAAATAAATCTTGTTAAAAGTAAATCTGAAGAAAGTTTTGGCATTGAAGAAATCTCTTTCCTTGATATAAAAAATTCTTTAACAAAGAATGATTTTCTGATTTATACCGCAAAAAATTCTACAAGGGGAAATTATCCGCGATACTTTTTGGATGAAGCTTCCTATTGGACAATAGTCGGAGTGAACAACGATGTTAAAGAAGCTTTGATAAACGAAGATGGAATGGTCGAAGTTGATAAAGGAAAATTCTCAATTGAACCAATGTTGAAAGTTGGAGATGAATTATATAATTGGAATAATGTCAATTCAACTCAAGCACTTGAAAATAATTATTTACCTATTCCTTCGGTTAACTGGAATTGTGATAGTGTAAACCTCGAGATAAAAACTTTTACGAATGGTGAAGCAAATAAAAACTCAACTTTGTATTTGAAATACACAATTAAAAATAATTCCACTTCGAAAAAATCTGGAAATTTGTTTTTACTGATCAGACCATTTCAGGTTAACCCTTATTATCAGTTCCTGAATCTTACAGGCGGAGCTGGAAAAATAAATTTAATTAAGAAAGTTAGCGGCAAGATTTATGTTGATGGCAAACTAGTTTTACCTATTACAAATTTTACCTCATTTGGCGCAAATGCTTTTGATGATGGAAATTTTGTCGATCTGATATTAGACGACAATCTTAATCAAGCAGATTCTGTAAAAGATAAATCAAATCTTGCCAGTTGTGTATTGAAGTATGATTTTGAACTAAAGCCAGGCGAGGGAAAAATTATTTATCTTGCAGTACCCTTTTATGGTGAAGAATCATCAACTGAAAATTTTACCTCGGAAGTAATTGAGAAAAAATTTATTGAAACAAAAAATTTTTGGGAAGAAAAAGTTAATCACATAAAATTTAATCTTCCAAAATCCGCAGATAGAATTATAAATACATATAAATCAAATCTCGCTTACATTTTAATCAATCGGGATAAAGCAGGAATACAACCCGGCTCGCGCTCCTATGAACGAAGCTGGATAAGGGATGGTGCATTAACTTCATCAGCACTTCTAAAATCCGGGGTTGTAAACGAAGTAAAAGATTTTATTGAATGGTACACAGCCAATCAATATGAAAACGGCAAAGTGCCTTGCGTGGTTGATACCAGAGGTCCCGATCCAGTTCCTGAGAATGACAGCAATGGTGAATTTGTTTATCTCATTAAGGAATATTTCAACTTCACACACGATACAACATTTCTACGATCAAAAAATGAAAATGTTAAAAAAGCTGTTGAGTACATTGAATCATTAATTGCAGAACGCTCGACTGATCATTTTAAAAATGGTAATGACAGTGTTCGTGCATATTATGGTTTGGTAACTGAATCAATTAGTCACGAAGGTTATTCTGCAAAACCAATGCACTCTTATTGGGATGATTTCTTCACAATGAAAGGATTGAAAGATGCAGCAGAAATTCAAAAAATTCTTGGCGAAAATGAATCTTACGAGCATATAAAAAAAATACGCGATACTTTTAAGGAAAATCTGTACAACTCACTTAATCTAGCAATGAGGGTGAGGGGAATAAACTACTTACCCGGCTGCGTTGAACTTGGTGACTTTGATGCAACATCAACAACTATTGCTCTTACACCGTGTAATGAACTTGACAATTTGCCCAAACCACAAGTGTACAATACTTTTGATAAGTATTATGAGTTTTTCAAAAACAGGAGAGATGGAAAAATTGATTCGTCTTCGCAAACCGAATCCGGAACAAGTTGGATAAATTATACACCTTATGAGAATCGTTTGATTGGTTCATTCATTCATTTAGATCAACCCGAACGAGTGCACGAACTGATTGAATTTTTCTTGAATGATCAAAGACCGCATGAGTGGAATGATTGGGCTGAAGTTGTATGGAAAGATTATCGAGCTGCAAAATATATTGGCGATATGCCGCATACCTGGGTCGGTTCAGATTTCATAAATGCTGTTCGTTCAATGTTTGTTTATGAGA
This sequence comes from Ignavibacteriaceae bacterium, assembly GCA_036170275.1. Classification (GTDB taxonomy): domain Bacteria; phylum Bacteroidota; class Ignavibacteria; order Ignavibacteriales; family Ignavibacteriaceae; genus IGN3. The sequence continues at coordinate 16,677 of JAVHOU010000176.1, read as the reverse complement.
ATGAGTACGATTCTTCTTTAGTATTAGCTTCTGCTTTGTATGAAGATTGGATTGATTCTCCAAACGGAATTTCGGTTGAAAATCTTCCGACTTACTATGGCGAAATTTCTTACTCGATTAAAAAAGAAAATGATAAATATATTTTCTCTATTTATGGTAATGTTAGCCTTCCCAAAAACGGAATTAAAATTAAAAACTTTAACGGATCAAAACTTCCTGTTAGTGTAAACATAAATGGAAAGCAAATAAATTCTTTTACAAAGAATGATATTGATGTAAAAGAATTTCCTGCAACTTTGGTTATTGAGTATTAAGAATTAAAATGATTTTTAAGTATCATTTTATGTAAGTCTGAGCTTGTCGAAGACTGACACTGAGCCGGTCACATTTCGATAGGCTCAATGTGACATATTTTAATTATTAAAATTAATAATAGAGAATGAGTTAAAAGGTTAAATCAACTTGATATATCAGAATTTAAAAATAAGCAGTATAACCCGGATAAATTAAAATGAGTTTCAGCACATCAAAAAAATATTTTATAAAAAATGGTAAACCTCACTTTGTAATTTCAGGTGAGATTCATTACTTCCGACTTGATCCAAAACTTTGGGAAAAACATCTACGTTTATTAAAAGAATCAGGGGCTAATACAACTTCCACATATATTCCTTGGGATTGGCACGAATATGGGGAAGGTAAATTTGATTTTACAGGTGAAACTGATCCAGCAAGAAATCTTATTAAGTACATCAAACTTTGTAAAAAAGTTGGATTGGATTTAATCGTAAAGCCAGGTCCATATATTCTCGCTGAGTATGAGGGACAAGGATTACCAGCCTGGCTTCTAAAAAAAATCAGCAAAGAAGCACACGCATTAGATGAATCGGGAAATATTATCTCTCCGGATTTGATGTGTTATCTGTCCGATGAATATCTTGATTATACTTTTCGCTGGTATGATAAAGTAATGCCAATCATTTCAGGAAATCAGGAAAGCAATGGCGGACCGATTATTATGATGCAAGTTTGTAATGAAGTTGGTGTTTTCCAATGGCTTTCCGGTAAAATTGATTACAATCCCAAAGTAATAAATTTGTATAAAGATTTTCTGATTGATAAATACAAATCAATTAAATCATTAAATAAAATTTATGAAACAAATTTTTCATCATTCGAAAATATTACAGCACCAGTGGGTAACATTGAAAACAAGAAAGATTATTGTGCTTATTATGATTTTCATCTTTTCTATCGCCACTATTTTTCTTTGTATCTCGATACATTAATAAAAAAAATCAAAAGCTTTGGGATAGATGTTCAACTTACTCACAACATTCCTGGATGGATATACGGTAACGCTGCAGAGCTTCCGATGCTTATAAGTACGTATGAAGAAATAATGCTAACACGCGATGATATTATTTTTGGTCTGGATCACATTCCTGAGTTTGTTTCGTTCCGCAATGCTCATTCTGATTTGGCGTGCAATAAAATTTTGGAAGCAATGCAGCCTTACGCACCGGTTTGGGCAGCGGAATTCCAGGCTGGCACACGTGAACATCATGTTAAATGCGATGCAAGTGATATGGAAATATTTTACTTTGCTTCACTTGCACATGGGATGATAAGTTTTAACTATTATATGTTCTCTCAAGGAATTAATCCAAAGGGTAAAGGATTTTTTGGAAAGACTTTTTATTATCAAACTCCATTAGATGCCAAAGCAAATCAATCAGCTTTGTATAACTCAATTAAAAAAGTTAATGGCTTCATCAAAAAAGAAAAAGAAAATTTATTGCTTAGTGAAACCAAAGCTGATATTTGCGTTGGACTATACAAACCATATTTCTACACAGAACTCACAACATCCCAACTGCTGAAAGAAAAAAGACTCGATGTTGAAAAGTTAGGATTACAATTTGACCCGCGATTTGTCCGTGAGGAAATTTTATTCAACGGTTTGCTGCGCGGACTTCAGACTTTAAATTTTAATTATGATGTTAAGGACTTGCAAAATTCTTCACTTGATGAATTGCTGCAGTATAAACAATTATGGCTAACATCAACAGAATTAATGGATGCAGAAACTCAAAATCTTTTAGTAGGATATGTAAACAAAGGTGGACACTTAATTATCTATCCCACAATTCCAACATTAGATTTATATCTTAATCCTTGCACAATATTAAAAGATGAATTTGATATTCAATTTTCAAATTCCGAAAGTTCTAATAAAATAAATGCATTTGGAATCGAAGATGTATTTACGATTTTTAAGAACAAACAAATTTATCTATCAAAAAATTCGGAAATAGTTTCAACGACAGACAATAATGAAGTTTGCGGAATCAAAAAGAAAATTGGTAAAGGCACGGCTACAATTCTTGGTTATGCATTCGGATACACAAGCGATGAGAATCTGCATTTATATGAAAAAATTATTTCATTAGATAAGATAAAAAGACAAGCAAAGATTTCTGATCCTGATATACAATTTGTTATCCGAAAAGGGAAGAAGAACTCGTACATGTTTTTGTTAAATTATCACAATCAGAAAAAGACATTTGTAGTTGATTCAAAAGAAACCACAATGAATCCATTTTCGTGTAAGATAATTAAGAGAACTCCATAGATTTTATTAAGATAATTGCCTTCAATAAGTATTGATGAAAAAGTAAGTTTTTTAATAATAAAGTTCGAATAGAGAAAGCATGTAGTCTAAAATGAATAAAAAATTAATATTTATGTTTTTTTTGTTAGTCCTGTGTTTTTTGGGATCTAATCTTTATCCCCAAATAGATTTAACTCCACCATTAACTCCACAGAATGTTCAAGGATTTGGTTATGAGCAGCATATCGACATTGATTGGTTTGAAAACTCTGAGCCGGATTTAGCAGGTTATAAAATTTATAGAAAAGTTAATGGAGTTTTTACTTTCTATACATTAGTTCCAAAAGAAGTTAGTTCTAAAACTTTATACTTCGGATCAACAGGTATTACTAACTTTTATAAAGTAAGTGCTTATGATCTATCCGGGAATGAATCGCCATTAAGTGACAGCGTTCAATGTACTACACATACAATGACAGACGAAGAATTTTTAGATATGACAGAACGTGCAACTTTCAGATTTTTTTATGATTATGCTCATCCTGTTTCCGGTTTATCCAGAGAAAGATTAGGATCTGGTGAAACTGTTACAAGCGGTGGTTCTGGATTTGGAGTTATGGCTTTGCTTGTTGGAATTGAAAGAGGTTATATTACCCGAGAACAGGGAATAGCAAGAATACTAAAGATTTTAAATTTCTTAAATAATAAAGCTGATAAATTTCACGGTGCATTTTCTCATTGGTTAAATGGAACTACAGGTAAGGTTATACCATTTAGTACTTATGATAACGGCGGCGATTTAGTAGAAACATCGTATATGATCCAGGGACTTTTTGCAGTAAGACAATATTTTGATCAACTTACAGCTGAAGAAGAAACAATCAGAAATCTTTCAACTCAAATAATTAATGGTGTAGAATGGGATTGGTACAGAAGATATACAACAGGTAATTATTTGTATTGGCACTGGTCACCTAATTACGGATGGCAAATGAACATGACTGTGCAAGGACCGAATGAAGCGATGATTGTTTATTTACTTGCTATCGCATCAACAACACATAGTGTACCGGCAAGTTTATTTCATAATGGTTGGGCAAGTTCTCCTTATTACAAAAACACTAAAAGTTTTTATGGATACCGAATATGGGTTGGATGGGATTATGGTGGACCTTTATTCTTTCAACATTATTCTTTTCTTGGTTTTGATCCTCGGAATAAAAAAGATGCTTACGGCAATTATTTTAATAATGCAACCAACATAACATTAATTCACAGATCATACGGTATCGCAAATCCTTTAGGATTTTCAGGATACAATGAAAATGGTTGGGGCTTAACCGCAAGTGATGATCCAACGGGTTATCGTGTACACGAACCAACTAATGATAATGGTACAATAACTCCCTCTGCTGCGCTCTCATCAATGCCTTACACACCACAGGAGTCTAAAGAAGCACTAAAATACTTTTACAGAACTTACGGCGATGCAATCTGGAGTGAGTACGGATTTAAGGATGCATTTAACCCAACACAAAACTGGTTTGCAAATAGTTATCTCGCAATTGATCAAGGTCCAATAATTGTTATGATTGAAAATTATAGAAGCGGATTGCTTTGGAATAAGTTTATGGAAAATCCAGAAATTCAACCAATGCTAAATGCAATAGGATTCGTCCCTGATTCCACTACAGATGTTGATAATGAAACCATTGAAGTAAATGATTTTAAATTACTTGGAAATTATCCCAATCCATTTAATCCAACAACAACAATAGTGTTTAATCTTTCCGCAAGAGAAAACGTAACGATAGGCATCTTTAATGATCTTGGTGAGAGAGTAAAAGATTTTACAAATAGAGAATTTGATTCCGGCGAAAATAAAATTGTGTGGAATGGACTTAATAATGATAATATATCAGTCTGTTCGGGTATCTACCTTTATAGAATATCAGTTGGTGATAAATCATTTTATGGCAAAATGATTTTACAGAAATAATAAATGAATTTATCAAAAAAAATATTATTGATCACATTATCAGTTTTTATTTTTCTTTCAACTTCTTGCTCAAAAAAAAATAATGATGAGAGAACCATTAAGTTTTGGGCAATGGGTGCTGAGGCGGAGTACGTTACTAAACTTGTTCCAGAGTTTGAAAAACAAAATCCAGGAATAAAAGTTAAAGTTCAACAAATTCCCTGGACTGCAGCGCAGGAAAAATTAGTAACAGCTTTTGCAAGCGATAACACTCCTGATGCCTGCCAGCTTGGTAATACCTGGATTCCACAATTTGCAGCTTTAGATGCCATTATTCCACTCGATGAATATATCAAATCATCTAATCAAATAATTAAAGAAAAATATTTTGATGGTATCTGGCAAACGAATGTAATTGATAAAAAAGTTTTTGGCATTCCCTGGTATGTGGATACACGCATAATGTTTTATCGAAAAGATGTTTTTGAAAAAGCCGGTTATAAAATCCCACCTAAAAATTGGGCTGAACTTTTAGACTTATCAAGAAAAATAAAAGCGTTTTATCCAAAAGAAGAAAAGTATGCGATCTATCTTCCAACAAATGAATTTGCTACCTTCATTATGTTTGGAATGCAAGCCGGTTCTTCAATTCTAAAAGATGATGATACGCGTGGCAATTTTAGTGGGAAAGAATTTAAAGAAGCATTTAAGTTCTTAACAGATTTTCACAAACAAAAACTTGCACCGATAGGCATATCACAGGTTACAAATGTTTATCAGGCATTTGCCGAAGAATATTTTTCAATGTATATCTCGGGTCCCTGGAATATTCCGGAATTTAAAAAATGGATGAAAGGAAATCTTGCCGATAAATGGATGACAGCTCCGATGCCCGGTTATGAAGATGAGTATCCCGGTGTTTCATTAGCAGGCGGATCAAGTTTGGTGATCTTTAAAAATTCAAAGTATAAAAAAGAAGTGTGGAAATTTTTTGAATATCTTTCACAAACTAAAACCCAACTAGAATTTTATAAATTGTTAAATAATCTGCCTGCCAATAAAGAAGCATGGCAAGATTCTCTTTTAAAAAATGATCCATATATGCAGGCATTTTATTTGCAGTTTATGAATGTGCGTGCGACACCAAAAATTCCTGAGTGGGAACAGATTGCCTTTTCAAAAGTCCAGCAATATGCAGAGCTTGCAGCAAGGGGAGTTATGAGTGTTGATGATGCTTTGAAGAATCTGGATAAAGATGTTGATAGAATTTTAGAAAAGAGGAGATGGATTGTTGAAGAAAAGAAAAAAGAAGACCGCAATTGAAATGTTTAAAAGATGAAAAATAAAAATTATATAAACGCTGCTTACTTTTTTCTTGCGCCGGCACTTAGTGCTATTTTTATTTTTTTCTTCATTCCGGTTATCTCTGCTTTCATAATTAGTTTCACTGATTTTGATATTTACGCACTTGGAGATTTTAGTACTATTAGATTTATTGGCTTTAATAATTACATAAAACTTTTTGATGACCCGCTTTTTTATACTGCATTAAAAAATACTTTCTATTTTGTAATAATGGCAGGTCCTTTATCTATTGCTGTGTCACTTGGTGCAGCGTTATTACTCAATTCTAAATTAGTAAAGTACAAATCAATTTTTAGATTAAGCTATTTCATACCTGTTGTTACCACTTTGGTAGCAGTAGCTATCGTTTGGCGATTTATCTATCATCCAAAGTTTGGAATAATTAATTACATTTTAAGTCTAATCGGTATTGCCCCGATTGATTGGCTTGGGGATCCTTCAACAGCAATGCCTGCGATTGTGTTAATGTCTGTCTGGAAAAATTTCGGATACAATATGATAATTTTTATTGCGGGACTACAAAACATTCCCGAAGATTTGTACGAAGCCGCATCAATTGAAGGCGCAACCGGCTGGCAAAAATTTAGATCCATCACACTTCCGATGCTGGCACCAACAACAATCTTTATTTCTATAATTACAATGATTGGATATTTTCAATTGTTCGCTGAACCTTACATAATGACACAAGGCGGACCACTAAACAGCACACTTAGTATTGTGCAGTTTATGTATCAGGAAGGTTTCCGATGGTGGAATATGGGTTACTCAGCTTCCATCGCATTTGTACTTTTCTTTATCATTATGCTCGGAACAATAATTCAACTTAAAATTCAGAAGAGTACGGAATGATAAAAAAAATTATTCTATATAGTTTTTTAATCATAACATCAATTATAACGCTCGTGCCATTTTTATGGATGATTGGCGCATCATTAATGTATGATGGCAAAGCAAGTGTTTTTCCCCCAATCTTTTTGCCTGATCCTTTAACATTAATTCAATATCAAACTTTATTTCAAAGATTAAATGTATCACAAAATTTCTTCAACAGTCTTTTTTTATCATTGTCAGTTACACTTGTCTCGCTGTTATTTAACTCAATGGCGGGATATGCATTTGCAAAGTACAGATTTGCCGGAAAGAAATTCCTTTTCAATCTTTTATTAAGTTCAATGATAATCCCAAGTCAGGTTACGATGCTTCCACTATTTCTAATGCTCAAATCAATGGGATTGATTAACACTTATATGGCAATCATTATTCCGGGTATGGCAAATATTTTTGGAATATTTTTAATTAGGCAGTACTGTCTCACAATTCCTGATAGCTTAATAGAAGCTGCACGAATGGATGGTGGAACAGATTTTCAGATTTACAGAAAAATAATTTTACCTTTAGCTATTCCCATTTTGGTTACGCTTGCAATCTTTTCTTTTATGGGAACGTGGAATGATTTTCTCTGGCCACTAATTGCATTAACAGATGATTCGATGTACACGCTGCCAGTATCACTGGCTAATCTTATGCTTGAGCACACAAAAGATCCAGAGTTGATGATGGCTGGGTCAGTGGTTACAATTATTCCTGTAATAATAGTATTTCTTGTGCTGCAGAAATATTATATCAAAGGAATTATGATGGGAAGCGTTAAGGAATAAGTAGGAATTAAAAATTAAAAATTTGGAATTAGAAATTGTAAAATGAAAATAGCGCATTTTTTAAATATCATATTTATTAGTTTAATATTTTGCATGGCTTCATCAGCTCAGGATGAAAATAGAATTTTAGCAAAAATTGGTTCAGAAAAAATTACTGCAGAAGAGTTTATAAATCGATTTGATTTTATGCCTCATTTAAACTATTCCAGTTCAAATATTGATTCAGTTAAAAAACAATTTCTATATTCTTTGGTTGCAGAAAAACTCTGGGCATTAGAAGCGGATGAATTACAAATCGATACAATCGAAACTGTTAAGTACTCGTTGCAATCATTAAAAAATCTATTTGTTAAAGATGAATTGTACAAAGAAGTAGTCGAATCCAAAATCAATTTAACAGGCGAAGAAATATCAAAAGGGCTTTCGCGTGTTACAAGAATCCTTAGTGTTAAAATAATCACTTCATCAGACTCTATTAAAATATTTGATTTCTATAAAGTTTTTCAGTCTGGAGCAAATTATGACTCTGTAATGGGAATAATGAATCTCTCACAAAAACCTTTTGAAGTAAAATTTGGATCATTAGAAGATGAATCTGTAGAAGATATTGTTTATTCTTTAAAACTGAATGAGATTACAAAACCAATTAAGGTAAATCAGAATTGGTTTTTATTTAAACTTGTAAACGATGAGCAGGATGCTTCTATTGATCTGACAAAAGAACATGCTAAAAATATTGTTATTAAAAAATTGAAAGATAGAAAATCACAAAAATTTGGAAGAATATTTTTAGATAGTTTACTTGCCGAAAAAAGTATTACTGCCGATCGCCGGTTATTTAATTTGCTTGCAGATGAACTATTAGAAATACTTAAATTAAGATCAGGTAAAACCGGGGATGATTCATTAACTGATATCCAATTGTCTGAGAAAGATATTTTGAAAGTTTTATCTTCATTGAAAAAATCAGATTTAAGTGCAGCGTTCATTAAACTGGATAACAAACCGGCAACGATAAAAGATTTTCTCTATTACGCTATTTATCAGAAAATATATATTGATTCATTTAATGCAAATAAGTTTAAGATAACCTTAAACAGGGTAGTTAAAAAATTTATTGAAGATGAGATTGTTGCCCGGGAAGGATATAAACGAAAATTGGATAATCTATCTTCAGTTAAAAATGATTTGCAGATCTGGAGAAATTATTATTTATCAGAAGTACTTATGAACAGCTATGTTGATTCGATAAAAATTACTGATAATGAAGTACAAGCTTTTATTGAGGGAAAAGTAGATGATTCAAATACTGTTTTGCAGGTAAATATTTTAGAGATTCTTGTAGATAATATTGAAACTGTAGAAAGTATTCTTAATGAATTAAATGAAGGGAAGGATTTTAAAACCCTTGCATCTATTTATAATCAACGCAAATGGACAAAGCAGAGCGATGGCGAATGGGGATATTTTAATTCAAATATGGGCGGTGAGATTGGTAAAATTGCCGCTGGATTAAAAGTTGGGCAAATATATGGTCCTTTAAAAGTGCCTGAAGGTTATTCAATCTTTAAATTGATTGACAAAAGAGAGATCAGCATCAAACAACAAACCATAACAGACAAGGACAGTTTAAAATTAATTCGTATTAAACTTGCCTTAAGTAAGATGGATAATCTTATAAATGATAAAACTGTATCACTTGCAAAAAAATATAAAATAAGTATAGATGAACAATTGTTAAAATCAGTTGAGACATCCAAATTAAATACATTTACATATCGCTTTATCGGATTCGGTGGAAAGATTGCTGCATTCCCAATTACTATTCCTATGTATGAATGGTTTTATCAATACAGACAAAATAAAGAAATTCCTTAGAGGATTATTATGGCTGAAGTAGTATTAAAAAATATTTCAAAAATTTATGATGGTGGAAATAAAGTTGTAACAGATGCAAACTTTACCGTTAATGATAAAGAGTTTGTGGTTCTTGTCGGTCCATCCGGCTGCGGTAAAACAACAACTTTACGAATGATTGCCGGGCTTGAAGAAATTACAAACGGCGAAATATTTATTGATGGAAAACTTGTAAATAATCTTCCGCCAAAAGATCGCGACATTGCAATGGTTTTTCAAAACTACGCACTTTATCCGCATATGACTGTTTTTGAAAATATGGCATTTGGATTAAGACTTAAAAAGTTTGATAAAAAAGAAATACTGGTTAGAGTTAATGAAGCAGCTAAAATTCTTGGATTAGAAAATTATCTTGATAGAAAACCAAAAGCACTTTCTGGCGGACAGCGACAACGAGTAGCAGTTGGAAGAGCAATCGTGCGCAAACCAAAAGTATTTTTGTTTGATGAACCATTAAGTAATCTCGATGCAAAATTAAGAGTTCAAATGAGAACGGAAATATCTAAACTGCACAAACAGCTTGGTGCTACAATGATTTATGTTACGCATGATCAAACAGAAGCAATGACGATGGGGGATAGAATTGTAATTATGAAAGACGGAATTATTAATCAGGTTGATACTCCGCTTAACTTATATAATAAACCTGTAAATCTTTTTGTGGCAGGATTTATTGGAAGTCCCGCAATGAATTTTTTAAATGGTAAAATTTATCAGGATAATAAACTGAATTTTAAAAGTAACGGTGGTGCGATTGATTTTGATTTAACCAAAAATCAATCAGAATTATTAAATAAATATTCAGATAAGGAAATTGTTATTGGAATTCGTCCTGAAAATATTGTGTTAGAAAATTCCGATGATAACTTAATACCATTTGAAGTAAATATTGAAGTTGTTGAGCCAATGGGAAATGAAACATTTGTGTATTTTCAATTGGATGATGTTCAATTCATTTCAAGATTACGTACGGTGGGAAATTTATCTCACGGAAATAAAGTTAAATTATATATGCAAGTTGATAGAATTTATTTCTTTGATAAAGAAACCGGGATTAATCTAAAGTAAGATTTATTTCAGAAGCTGATATAATTTCTCAAAAAATGCTCACTCTTGGATAATTGTTTAATTGTTAACCTTCACAAAGATTGATGATCGGTTTAACGTTAAAATCATCATATTATCTTTATTTCATGAATAATTAAATTTTTTTTGACTTTCTTTCCACCTTTAAAATCGGTATAGTACCGTCGCAATTTTTACGGTTATATTTTTCTTGCCGTTATAAATTCTCCAGTCGGTTACCCTTTCGATTAACTTTAAATAGGTAAATAAAAAAATTGAAAATAACAAAACAATTTACGAACCGTGAGAGCAAATCTCTTGATCAGTATTTTCTGGAAATCAGCAAAGTTGATCTTATAACTGCAGAGCAGGAAATAGAACTTGCATTAAAAATTAAAGCTGGTGATCTAAGAGCACAAGAGCAATTGGTTAAAGCAAATTTAAGATTTGTGGTTTCCGTTGCAAAGCAATTTCAAAATCAAGGTCTATCACTTGGTGATTTAATTAATGAAGGAAATATTGGTTTAATAAAAGCTGCTCAAAGATTTGATGAAACACGCGGATTTAAATTTATTTCCTACGCTGTTTGGTGGGTAAGGCAGGGGATTATGCAGGCAGTTGCAGATCAATCAAGAGTTGTGCGTTTACCATTGAATAGAGTTGGAGATCTTTCCAAGATTAGTAAAGCATATAGAAATCTGGAACAGGAATTTGAAAGAAAACCTACTACTGAAGAGTTATCCAAATTTCTTGAAATGACATCAGATGAAGTCGCTTATGCGCTTCAAATCTCCGGACGTCAGATTTCAATGGATGCACCGCTTAAAGCAGGCGATGAAAATAAAAATAGTTTAATGGATGTTCTTCCTAATCACGATGAGCCATCGCCCGATAGAGATTTATTGAATGAATCCTTAAAGAACGAAATTAAAAATGCTCTGCGTTTTCTTACAGAGAGAGAAGCAAACGTTATTAAATTATCTTTTGGAATTGATGCCGATAATTCTGCTACATTAGAAGAAATTGGTGAGAGATTCAATCTTACAAGAGAGAGAATCAGACAAATAAAAGAAAAAGCTTTGATAAAATTAAGAGAATCAAAAAGAAGTAACAGACTAAAAACTTATTTAGGTTAAAGCAACAAGAGTATTTTAATAAAAAGCCGGATTTAATCCGGCTTTTTTTGTGTTATACAATGTTTATTATTCTAAACTATTCTTTCCAACGGAACCTGAAACAGCCTTATCTTATCATCATCTCGTTCAACGATTGTATTTAATTCAATTATCTTGCTTATAAGTTTCTCAAGCAGTTCTTCTTTCGGAAAAGCAATCATTCGTACAGTATTATAGCCGGGGAAGGGACGGTTGCCAAGATGTGCATCTGTATTATGTCCTCTGCCTTTCACGTCTTCCCATTCGGTGTAAAAATCTATTTCAAGTTCCTTTAATGCTTTTGTTACTCTGTCATCGAGGATATCGTGGTAAACTAAAAATGCAAGTTTCATTTTAAATCTCAATTATCTTTTTTGTTTTTAGAAAATAATTTCCTGAAGAATCCATAGAAACTAAAAGTGCCAAGATCATCAAGAATTGAGTAAACAACAGGAACGATAAACAATGTTAGCAGTGTAGAGGTAATCAAACCGCCGATGACAGCTTGTCCCATAGGCGCACGAAATTCAGCACCTTCACCAAGTGCAAGTGCAACGGGTACCATTCCAAAGATCATTGCAAATGTTGTCATCAGAATAGGGCGTAATCTTGTTGGACCTGCTTTTACCAACGCATCAAATCTTGACATTCCACGTTCACGTAAAACATTTGTGAAATCAACAAGCAAAATTCCATTCTTCGTAACAAGTCCCATCAACATTATTATACCGATTAAAGACATAACTGAAACAGAACTGCCAAATATTAACAACATAATCACAGCACCGATAATCGACATAGGCAATGCAAGCATAATTGAAAATGGATGAACAAAACTATCAAACTGAGCCGCAAGTACAATGTAAACAAATACAATTGCCAGCATTAAGGATAAAAGGATGTTTCCAAAAGATTCGCTTTGTGTTTGACCTTGACCAATAACGTTAATAGAGTATCCGGCATCGATTTGAAGTTTAGAAGTTTCTTTGCTTATATCTGCTAAAACAACTCCTAAAAATCTTTTGTCAAGGTTTGCATCAACACGAATTTCTTTTTGTCTTGCATATCTATTAATCTTTGATGGACCAACACCTTGTGTAATATTTGTAATATCAGTTAAGGGAACAAGAAAATCCTGTCCGCCTATTTTTTTTGTACTCTTAACAGTAAGTGTAGAAAGATCGTTAATATTTTTTCGTTCATTTTTTTTTAATCTTACTCTAACATCAATCTGCTCGTCACCTTCTTTGAATTGAGTTGCAACATTTCCATCGACCATAGCACGAATTGTTGATGCAATTAGATATGGGTTTACTGCAAGATCGGACGCTTTTTCTCTATCAATATTTATTCTGATTTCCGGCTTTGAAAGTTCAAGACTGTTTTCAACATCAACAGCTCCGGGAGTTGATTTAACTATTGATTCAACCTTATCAGCAATAATTTGAAGTTTTGCTAAATCATCCCCTCGTATACTTAAAGTGACAGGTTTTTGAGCACCTCCAGGTCCACCTTGAGTTAACATACTAAAAGAAGCTCCAGGAATGTATTTCATTTCATTCCTAATCTCAGCCATAATTTGTTTATCAGATTTCTTTCTCTCTTTAGTTTTGACAAGTTTAACAAGAATAGTAGCCTTGGTGACAGGATCATTACCAGAACCAATAGTTGTTAAAACAATTTTTACCTCTGGTTTTTCTCTAAGCATTTTTTCAACTTTTTCACAAATCATACTTGTTTGTTCAAGTGAACTTCCTGGTGATGCATTTACAACTACATTAAATTGGCTTTGATCACTATCCGGGAAAAATTGTGAGCCAAGCATACCCATTATAAAAAAGCTTGCTATAAAAATTCCTATTGCTCCAAACACAATAGTTTTTCTGTGAGTTAAAGACCACCGCAATGACTTTTCATACTTGACATTTAACATTTCAAAAAAATGATTGAAGTAGTATAGAGATCTATTCAGGATCTTGCCTTTGGGTGATAATTCTTCATCCTCTCTGTGCAGCCATTTTGATGAAAGCATTGGGGTAAGGGTAAATGCTACAAATAAAGATACAAGTACGGCTGCAGAAATTGTAATTCCGAATTCATAAAAGAATCTGCCGACAATACCGGGCATAAATGCAACAGGAATAAACACAGCCACGATTGTGAATGTTGTTGCCATAACTGCGAGTCCAATTTCCTCAGATGCTGATTTTGCGGCTTCCATTGGAGTTTCACCTTGCGACATATGCCGGTATATATTTTCAATCACCACTATCGCATCATCTATCAATAAGCCCACTGCAAGTGAAAGTGCAAGTAATGACATCATATTAAGAGTAAAATTAAGAGCAAACATTAATATAAAACTTGCAATAATAGATGTAGGTAAAGCTAAACCGCTTATTACTGTTGCTCTAAAGTTTGCTAAGAAAAGATAAATTACAATTACTGCAAGTAAACCGCCGTAAAGAATATCAAACAAAACATCATTGATTGACTCCTCAATAAAAATACTATTATCCTGGGCAAGGTTGATAGTTACTCCAGCCGGAATTTCTTTTTGTAATTTTGCAATTTCCTTATTCACTGCATGGGCTACCTGTACAGTATTGCTTCCAGATTGTTTTATTATGTTCAATCCGACTGCGATTTTTCCATTTACTCTGGTTAAACTTGTTTGTTCTTTTACTCCATCAACAATGTGTGCTACATCAGAAAGGTAAACGGGTTTACTATTTGGTGTTGCAACAATAACTTTACTAAAATCTTTTACATTCGTGTACTTGCCCATAGTTCTTACAAGAAGCTGCCGAGAACCTTCAGTAACATTACCACCCGGGATCTCAACATTTTGTGCACCAACATTCATAATAACATCTTGTATAGAGATATTATAAGCTCTTAGTTTTGAAGCATCAACTTCAATTTGAACTTCCTTTTCAGCACCTCCTACAAGATCAACTGATCCAACTCCGGGAATATTTTCCAATCGACTCTTAACAACATCTTTTGTAAATGTTGTTATATCCCTATCAGACATATTGCCTGAAACAGTAAGATACATAATCGGTAAACTTGCCGGATCATACCTTTGAATTACGGGGTCTTCAATATCAGTTGGAAGTTTCGCACGTACAGCAGCAATTTTTTCACGAACATCCTGCGCAGCGGTTTTTCCGTTTATTTCAAGTTTAAATGCAATTATAACCAGCGATACATTTTCCTGGGAGGTTGATTGAATATAATCAACACCTTCTACAGGGTTAACAGCATCTTCTATAATCTTGGTAACATCTGTTTCTATTTGCTCCGGACCTGCGCCGGGCAAAACAGTTGTAATTACAACGAAAGGAATATCAACGTTTGGGTACAGATCCACATTTAGCTTTATATAGGAAAAAAGCCCGAGCACAATCAAAGACATAATCATCATTGTTGCAAAAACGGGACGCCTTATTGATACATCAGCTAATTTCATTTTTTAATCCGAATTTCTTTTTAACAATTTTATAATTATTTGTTTGATACTATTACAACAGTACCATCTTTAAGATTGTTCATACCAAGAGTTACAATCTTATCACCAACTTTCAATCCTGAAGTTACTTCTACATATTTACCATCATTTGAACCGCTGGTAATATTTTTGAAATAAGCTTTATTATCATTGATCAAGAAAACGCCAACATTATTATTGTCTGAAACAACAGCAGATATGGGAATAGCAAGAGTATTTTTATTTAATTTCATATCCACATTTACACGGCAGAACATACCAGGTTTAAACCACCTATCCTGTGTATTTGAAAACATAGCCTGAATTTCAAAAGTGCGGGATTGAATATTTGCAGATTTTGAAAGCTGGAATATTTTGCCCGCTTGAATTACATCCGGTTTTATCTCAGAAAAAATTTGTACAGGCTGCCCTACATAAAAACCCGGAACATCACTTTCACCAACATTAAACTTAGCTTTCATTTTTCCTATGTTTGCAACGGTTGCCAAAACGATGGCAGGATTAGCAATATCACCAATGTTGACGTTAATAGCCGTAACTACACCGGATAACGGAGAAGTTATTTCAACTGTACTTTTTGCAGCCTCAAAATTAGCTTTTGCAACATCATATTGGGTTTGTGTTCCATCAAATGCCTGCTGAGAAACTGCACCTTCCTTTAATAAATTTTGCATCCTTTCAAAATTCTTTTGCGCATTTAGATAAGCTGCTTGAGCTTGATAAAACTGTGAGGATGCGCCTCCTTTATCCAGTACAAATAAAACTTTTCCGGCAGATACATAATCACCGACTTTTACATTTATCTGCATAATTCTTTCGGGAATTTTAGAAATAATATTCGCCTGTTCTTCTCCTTCAAGCGTTCCGGAAAAAGATTTGGATAATGATAATTCCCTTGATTCAACTTTAGCAGCTTCGACTGATATTGTATCTGTAAATTTTGTTTTATCTGTTTGAGGATTTTCCTGAGCTTTTTTGCCGCAAGATTGAATTATCGCAACTGAAAAAATTAGTCCCGATAAAACTAAAACCTTAAACACGTTTTCTAATAAATGTTTCATATAAAAATGATTCTCCTGTTTACAAAATAATTTAAAACTTTAATCTTTTACTTGATTGAAATTTGAAAGATAATTAGAATCAGTCCTTCCCAAAATTTGATCGAGTTCATATTTAGTTATTAGATATGAATGAATAGATTGAATTCTGTTTAATCGTGCTTGCTTAAGCGCCTGATCCGCATTTTGAAGTTCAAGTTGACTTCCTGCACCTTCTTTATAACGCACCTTGGCAATTTGATAAGCACGCTCAGCAACTTCAACAGTTCTGTTTTGAACTTCGAGCAAAGCCTGAACTCTTTTTAGTTCCTGTAATTTTGATTTAACATTTAAAACAGTAAAATCTTTTAA
>JAVHOU010000175.1:0-11584 GCA_036170275.1 Ignavibacteriaceae bacterium | reverse complement strand
CCGAGGGACTTCAACTTGAAGGAGTTGATTCTAAGGAAACCTCTCTTACCAGCGATATGGATTCACCAAGCATTAGTGCTATTGGTGCTGCACTTAAAGGAATAAATATCACTAACCTGGAATTTATTCCGGCATTAACAGAACCAGCAATTTATTATCATCCTTTTGATGGGAGGAAAGACCTTAAAGGTTCAAAACTCATTGAAGCGATTTTAACAGATATCCAGCAATCGAAAAGTGTTAGCATTGATAAGGAGAACATGGATTTCATCGAGCTGTCTGATGGATCGCTCCTCTCTGCATTTATTGATGGACAAGTAGCTTGTGTAAATTTTATAAATAATATTGCGGGGTACTTCGGCAAAAAGTTTTTCAAGGTGCCGACTATAAAAAGCTCGGATATTGCTCTTGCTTATTATGTTGCAAAGCGTAAAAAGTTTTTTCCCGATGATCAGAGTCTTGTTGTGTATATCGGAAAAGAATACAGCAAGCTGATATTTCTTCAGGGAAGGAAGCTTAAACATATAGGAAGTACTCTTGATATCGGAACAACTAATCTTCACACTTATGATGTCTATTTTTCCAAAATATTACTTGAAATGGAAAATGGAGGAGTGACATCACTTGATAACATCATTGTTTGCGGTGAAGATGATTCTGAAAATTTAATTCTTTCATTCTATGGAACTTTTCCGGAAGCTAATGTAAGCAGATTAGAGTTTGATGATCTTGACCTTTCAGAATTGACTGACGAAGCAAAGGCAAAATTCTCATCTTACAGTGTGCCGATTGCTACTGCAACAGAGTATTTTGATGAGCTTGCAAAAGAACATAAGGGCATTAACATTTTGCCAAAGTATATTTCTGAAGAACAAAAATTCTTCCAATTCTCCTGGCATAGTTTTGCTGTTCTTCCATTCTTGTTTCTTGCAGCTTTCTTACTAACGTTAAAGGTAATGCAGAACAATAAAGAGCTGAACAGCCTTGAACAGGATATCAAGCAAAAAAATATTATCATCCGACAGAACCAGGAAACATTGGGAAAGATTTCAGAATTAGAAAGCAAAATCAGTGGGTTCGGTCAGACTCAGACAATTTTGGATTCTGCTGCTGCCGGAACCGGTGTATGGAAAAATGTACTAAGAGATGTTGCAGGATTCTGCGGAGGAAAACAGAATATATGGATATCTAAACTAGCAAGAGAAAATAGCAACTCTGTTGTTATTGAAGGTTATTCATTGTCAAAATATTCACCAACTGATCTGGCGTATTCTCTTGAAACTACCAGACTTAATAGTATGATGAATGAGGCACTTCGTGAAAAAAATGCCTTTAAATATAATTTAAC
Organism: Ignavibacteriaceae bacterium; assembly: GCA_036170275.1. Classification (GTDB taxonomy): domain Bacteria; phylum Bacteroidota; class Ignavibacteria; order Ignavibacteriales; family Ignavibacteriaceae; genus IGN3. The sequence continues at coordinate 10,236 of JAVHOU010000175.1, read as the reverse complement.
ATTTGATATTACTTCATACCAGAAGAAAAATGAATAAAAAACTACGAAGCACTTTAGTACTGCTGGCTTTTCTTTTTTTGATCCTCATTGCAGGAGGAGCATATTTATATTTTGTACAAGGTAAGGACCTTGATAAGAAAAGGGTAAAGCTAAAAGAGCTTCAAGCAAAAGCTCTTGATCCGCAGGAACTGTTAGCTCAATACCAAAGCTTGCTTGCAAAATCGAATCATTTAGATTCAATTCTTGCTAACCGGGAATTTAACATCCCACAAAATTTATCATCCATTAAGTTTTACAATTTCGTAAACAACGTTACAAATGGATTTTCTGATAAAGCTCAGGTGAATGTTGAATTTCTAGATCAAAAAGCCGAAAAAGAATTCTTCTATCATGAATATAAACTTTCCGGCTTCGGATATTTCAATGAAGTATACCGTCTGATATATGCAATCGAACGCAGTAAGGAGTTAAAGAAAGTTAAGAATGTTACTCTGGGTAATCTTGTACAAACAAATCAAGATAAACTGCCGGTGTATCTTGTAAACTTTACTATGACTGTACAGGTTTATTTTTCAAGAGACAGCAGATTTGCCCCTGCTACTTTTGCTGAAAACAATCTTGGTGCACCAACAATTTACGATGCATTCTATCCACTAATACGTAATGAAATTCCACCAAACGTAGATGAATTATTAGATGTACAGGGAGCTACACTTCTTGCTCTTATTCCTGAAGGTGCATTTATTGCTGACAGTAAAGGCAACACATACTTGATCTGGGAAGGTGAGCAGGTTTATTTAGGTTATCTTACAAAAATTGATTATCAGAACAGCCGCGTAAGTTTTATACTTAACAAGGGCGGTATAATAGAAAAAATGGATCTCGAGTTAGATCGAGCGGATTTAAAAAAGAAACAAGATGAGAAGTAATATGAAAACAATAATATATTCATTGCTTTTAATTTCCATGTTTATCGGAAATGCCTATCCACAAAAGTATCTGGAAAGACAGTTTAAGGATTACAATAATCCCGATGAACTTGTAACACTTTCACAATCATTGCCTTTTAATGAAGCAATGGCACTGCTTAGCAAAGTAAGTGAAAGCACAACCGGGAAGAAAATAGTATCAACATACAGTTCTCAAAATCCAATCGGAATTGAGATTGCAAGTATGCCATATGATAAAGCCATGATGATAATTGTTCAGTACAATGGCTTGATGCTGGAAGAAAAAGAAGATGTCATCGTAATTAAAAAAGTAGGCACCGAGGAAAAAAAACCTGATGATGTATATGCTTCTGTTGATTCAAGAGAAGTTAAAATATCTGCTGTTTTCTTTGAAGTCGACGTTGCCGAGTCAAGGAAAGTTGGAATTGATTGGAAGGTTTTACTTTCTGGAAGAGATATAAATCTTGGTGCTGAATTATTAACGCAGACACAAAGTACTACTACTACTGGTAGTACTCCTGCCGGCAGCAATATAAATGGTGATGGTAGCTTTAACTCTGGAAACTTTTATGGGCAGGCAAATGCAGTTTTCAGATTTTTTGAAGATAATAATTTGGGAGAAATAATCTCTTCCCCGAACATAACAGTGAGAGATAATAAGCTTGGCAGAATACAAGTTGGTTCGGATTTCTCAGTTAGAACAAGAGATTTTGCAGGTAATACAGTTGAAAAGTTTTTCCCAACTGGAACAATCATAGAGGTTACTCCGCATGTTTACAACGAAAGCGGTATTGATTACGTTCTGTTAAATATAAGTGTTGAAAGAAGTTCCTTCATTTTAAATGACCAAACTACCGAAATAAAGAAAACCAATGCTTCCACCCAGGTTCTTGTGCTTAACGGCGAGGAAACCATTCTTGGTGGATTATTTGTAAATGAAGAAACAAAAATTAGAAATGGAATACCTTTTCTTAAAGATTTACCTTGGTGGGTATTTGGTATTAGATATTTAACAGGATCTGATGCAACAACTACAACAAAGAAAGAACTTGTAATTCTTCTTAAGACAGAATTAGTGCCGACTCTTAAAGAGCGATTGGCTAATCCAATAACTAATCCATTAAGTAATGAGCTTACAAAACAACGCGGAGCTGTTAAATATCATCAATTAGAATCTAAAACTTCTAACGAAACAGTACCAAGGTAATGGAATCAATTTTAATTGTTGATGATGATCTGAATCTTTGTACAGTTCTTAAAGAAGAGTTGGAAGAGGTTGGTTACAATTCCAATTTTGTAAACAACGGCACCGAAGCTTTAGATTTCTTGAAGAACAATCAGGTCGATTTGGTTTTGCTCGATTTAAAAATGCCTTTAATGGATGGTTTTGACGTGCTTAAGGCAATCGAGCAAAATCAAATCAAATCAAAAATTATTGTGTTAACTGCTTATGCAGATGTTAAAAGTGCAATTGATTCTGCTAAAATGGGTGCAACGGACTTTATCAGCAAACCATATGATTTTGATGAACTTCTGATAACTATTAGGAAAGTTTTGCAAAGAGAATGATGAATAATGAAGATAAGCCACCGAATAATTCTGGTTAATTTGGTTATTGTAGCAATTGTGCTTGGTAGTTCAGCAATTGCATTTTATTCAATAATGTACAATTCCCTCTCCTCCCAACAATCTCAAAACATAATAAATTCAACGCGTAATTTTGTTTTTTCTTATCGCTCCTTTCTTAATGACATTGATGAAGAGTATCTAACACAAAAAGAAAAAAATGTAGACCTGCTATTTGAAAAGCCAATTCTTACAGGGACAATAAATGATTTTTTTCTTGAATCTCTTTCTGCTAACAGCAGAGTGATCTCGCGATACTCAGCTAAAGAATTTGTTAATATTCCTAAGCAAAATTTTACGATTGATGAATTCATAAAACATAACCCCTATGCTATTATTAATTCATATAAATCAGAAAGTGGACAAGTTTATTTCTTTGGGAAAATCATTACCAGTGAACTGCTAAATAATTTTGCACAAAGAATTGGTGCCGATGTTGCATTAATCCTTGATAATTTTACTGCCGAGGTATCCAATTCTACAAGTAATACACAGCATACCTTTTTATTAAGTAAGGCTTTCAATTTTCTAAAAGATAAGGGCGATTTTGAAGTTTTTAATGGTGAAACGCAAACTTCAGATATTATTGCAACAACTTATAAGTTAGAAAAACCATCTGACATAGGCGGCAATCTGGCTTTTTTAATTTTTAAATCACACAGCGAAGCTACTGATCTTCGGGAAACATTAAGAAATATTTTAATTCTCATTGGATTGGTTGGAATAATATTAGCTCTAATTTTAGCATATGTGCTTACCCATAAACTACGTGAAAGAATTGCTGATCTTAGTTATGCCACATCGCAAACAAGTTCGGGAAATTTTAACACAAGAATTGCAATAAAGGGAAATGATGAAATAGGCAAGCTTGGAAAAGCTTTTAATATGATGCTTGATGAGCTTGAAAAGAATCAGCGAGCAAAAAATGAGTACTCTGATTTTATAACCTTGATAAATCAGAACGCAAGTTTAAATGAGATTTCAAGCGCTGCACTAAAAAAGATTATTGATACCTGTGGTTTTGTTATTGGTGCTCTTTATTCAGTTGATGAAGAAGATGTAAGCCTGATTTGTTCTTACGGGTTGGAAAATGATAGGAAAACTGGTGAACGAAATGAATTTTATAAAACAATTATCCACTCAAAAGAACCTATTGAAATTTCGTCCGGGTCTTCGCTTTCAATCATTCAAACTGGAACTTTAGAATTAAAGATTAGCCACCTTTTATTAATACCTGTTATTTTCAATAATAAAGTAATTGCAATTTTAGAATTTGCTTCCTTAAAAAAACCAACCGATGAAGCGAAAGAATATCTTACTAAAATTCAGGAACAATTAGCAATAGGTATAACGAATGCAAAGGCTGTAGTTCAATTAGAAAATTTTGTGGGCGAATTAAAAAAACTTAACGAAGAATACCAGCGGCAAAACCTGCAAATCAAAAAACAGAATGAAACTCTTTTGGAACTTTCAAATCAATTAAAATCAAAAGCTGAAGAGTTAGCTCTGCAAAAAGAAAAGGCTGAAGAATCTACAAAACTTAAATCACAATTTCTTGCGAGTATGTCTCATGAACTTCGCACACCTATGAATTCCATTCTTGGCTTGACCGAACTTATTATTGAAAAGGCACCGCTTAGTGGAAAGAACAAAGAAAGGCTAGAGGTTGTGTTGAAGAGTGGAAAAAGGTTGATGAGTTTAATCAACGATATTCTTGATCTTTCTAAGATTGAAGCGGGCAAGATGGAAATAAGAGATGAAGATGTTTTACTTGAGGAAATTATTGAAGAAGTACTAAGCACCGTTACTCCACTTGCATTAGATAAAGGATTGAGTTTTAATGTCCAAAGAAAATGTAATACTAAAATTATCATTAATACGGATAGAGGAAGAGTTACACAAGTATTAATAAATCTTATTGGAAATGCTATCAAGTTTACCGAAAAAGGTAAAGTTGAATTAATAGTTTCCTTCACTGCCGAGAGAATGTTAAAACTTTCTGTTGTTGATTCAGGCATTGGAATATCGACAGAAAATCAAAAATTGATATTCGAAGAATTCCGACAGCTTGATGGTACAACGACAAGAAAATATAGTGGAACCGGATTGGGTCTTGCAATTTGTAAGAAAATAATTGATCTGCTTGGCGGAAAGATTTGGGTTGATAGTCTTGAAGGAAGCGGGTCAACTTTTTCATTTACAATTCCTTTAAAATATATTCAAGAAAGAAGGAAAGATAAATCACACCCTATCAATGTTGACGTTTTAAGAAAAAACAGAAATAATCCTATACTTGTAATTGATGATGATGCAGAGATTAGGTATACGATTGGTCAATTCCTTATTTCTAAAGGTTACGAAGTAATATTTGCAGAAGATGGGGAAACCGGAATCAAAATGGCAGTTGAGAATCAGCCATTTGCGATTACTCTTGATATTATAATGCCCAACAAAGATGGATGGAGCATTCTGAAAGAATTAAAGGAAAAATCCAAGACAAAAGATATACCTGTTATTGTGATTTCTATTTTAGGCGATAAAAATACTGGTTACGAATTAGGTGCATTTGAGTACTTTGTAAAACCTATTTCTGCGGATAAATTGCTCTCTGCTTTTAATCGACTTGAGCAACTTGCAATCAAACGTATTCAAAAAATTGTAATTGTTGATGATAATGAACTTGAATTTGAAAAATTTAAAAGAGAATTTAAAAACGATAAAATTTCTATCGAATATATTAAGGACAGTGAATTTGCATTTAATAAAATTTCTGAAGTTCAACCTGATTTAATTATAATAGATTTATTGATGCCTAAAATTGATGGCGAAACGCTGTCCTACAAATTAAAAACTAATTCTAATACTAAACATATTCCTATTATAATCAGTACGGCTAAAGATTTAAATATTGACGAAAGAAAATCTCTTACAAACATTGTAGAAGACATAGCTGTAAAATCTCAAGGGCAATCTCTTGATATCTTAAAAATTGTAAGAAACTTAATTAAGATGCAGGAGACCAATGAACTAATCGCAAGGCATCCTGAAAAAGAGATAGAGCAAAATCCTAACAGCATTTTATTGGATGAATCATCCAATGATTATTCTGGGCAGGTCCTGATAGTTGATGACGATCCAGATACTTTATTTACACTTAACGAAATTGTGCAATCAGCAGGATGTAAAACCTATATGGCAAAAAGTGGAGTTGAGTGTCTGAAACTTCTTGAAAATATTCGTCCCGATCTTATTTTATTAGATATAATGATGCCTGAAATGGATGGGTTTCAAACGCTTAATAATATTAGGGCAAATAATCAGCTTGCCGAAATTCCCATCTATGCGGTTACAGCAAAGGCAATGGCCGGGGATAAGGAAATAATTTTAAGACATGGTTTTAATGATTATATAGCTAAGCCTGTCAATTCAACAATTATTTCAAGTAAACTTCGTCAATTATTTTCAAAGATTAAAACTAACTTATAAATGAAAAAAATTTTAGTTATAGATGATCTTCCAGAAAACGTTTTTATGCTTCAGGATAGATTGGAACATGAAGGATACGAAGTAATAACTGCGTACGATGGCTTTTCAGGCATAGACAAAGCTAAAACCAACTTGCCTGATCTTGTACTTTTAGATATTATGATGCCCGATATAACCGGATTAGAAGTTTGTCAAATACTTGTCAAAGATCCTCTCACGCAAGATATTCCCATAATACTTGTTACTGCAAAATCTGGAGCAGAAGACACAAAAGAAGGTCTGGAAGCTGGTGCGTTTGATTATATCAAAAAACCTTTTAATAGAATTGAATTATTAGCCAGAGTTAACTCGGCACTAAAAGTGTCCGAAGCTCATAAACTTTTACTGGAATCTAAAAAGCGTGATACGTTTATTGCAACTGTGGTAACTGCAAATCATAAAATCAAACAGCCACTAACTTTGTTAAGCCTTTCTTCTTCGGCTATTAAACGTGAGCTTAATAAGGATGATATATCAAAAGAAGGAATTCTAAAAAGAATAAAATATATAGACATTGCGGTAAAAGAAATAAATGATGTGCTAAATCAATTAAACTCAATCAAAGATCCGGTTATATCTGATTATACTTCTAACATAAAGATGATAAAAGTTGAAGATGATCCTGTAAATGAGGGAACAAAAGAGTTAGATTAATTTTTTTATCGTTTCCAGCATCGTTTCAAATTCATATGGCTTCATCAATTTACTGCTAACTTTAAATTTCTTTAAATCATTGTCATCAAATTGCAGACTGCCCGAAGATAGAATAACAGGAACACTAAAATTAAGTTTTCTCAATTCGGCTATACAATCCAATCCATTCATTCCAGGCATATTATAATCAATAATAAGCAAGTCAACTTTTAATTCTTCAGTTAATACTTTTAGAACTTCTTCACCCGATCGAACTTTAATGACATAATAGCCTGTGGATTCAAGCATTTCAGAAAGCAAATCACTTAACATTTCTTCATCGTCGGCAAGCATTATTATTTTGCTCTTGGACTCTTTCTTAGAAAGTTTCTGAGGTTCAAATACTGGTAAGAATACATCAAAAGTAGTTCCTGCTTCTTTTTTACTGGTAACATCTATATGACCGTTATGTGCTTTAATTATACCATACGTAACATAAAGACCTAAACCGGAACCGGTTTCTTTTTGCTTGGTTGAAAAATATGGATCAAATATTTTTGAAAGATTTTCTTCATCAATACCTGTTCCGTTATCGTTAACAGAAAATTTTACATACTTGCCTCTATTTAGCAAGGGATAATTCATGATATTAGAATCATCCACCAAAATGTTTTTTGCACTTAAAAGTATTTTACCTTTTTTATCAATCGCTTCTTTTGCATTAACACATAGGTTCAATAATATTTGATAGACTTCGGTTCCATTACCTAAAATACTGTGAAGATTGTCCTCAATGTTTTCTTCTAACGTAATGCCCGCAGGAAAAGTTTGTGATACGACTTTGGCTAATTCGTTCAATAAAATATTAGGCATTACAATTTCCTGCCGTTTAGCAGTAGGCTTTCCAAAAGAAAGAAGACCCTTTGTTAAATCTCTTGCCCGTACGGAACAATTTTCAATGTTGTCAATAAGTTTATATACTGAATCAGATCCTTGCACTCTATTTCGTAAAAGATGAAGACTTCCAAAAATACTCGATAACAGATTATTAAAATCATGCGCCATTCCGCTGCTTAGCTTTCCAATCGTTTCGAGTTTTTGTGCCTGAAGTAATCGTGATTCTAAGGCTGCATTTAGTTCTCTTGTTTGAATATTACTGATTGCAAACGATAATAAAATTGAGAATTGTTCAATATCACTAATATCAAGTGATGAGTAAGATCCATTTTTTTTACCTACCAGAATTTTAGCTATAAGATTATCAACAAAATAACTTGGAGAAATACAAAGTGATTCACAGTTAAGTACTTGTGCCAAACCATACCCAATATTATTGTGATGATTTAACGCCAACAGTGGTCTCTTATTTATTTCCAGCCATTTATTAATAAATGATGAATTAGATTTTATACTTTTCTCAACTTCGCTCTTATTTACAACTGGGTTAGCCTCATCAAAGTAAAGAAAGTTTTTTATCTCCTCTCCATCATGAAAAGCAATAATACCAAAATCACTGTTTGTTACATTTACACAACGCAGTAAAATTTCTTCTGAGATAGACTCAATAGATTTTTCTTTAACAAGCAAAACTAATATGCTTTTCAGTTCATTTTGAAAAAGTAAATTTCTTCTAAGTTTTTCTTTATCTGCAGAAGATTGTAAGTCTGACTCTATAACCGGCAGAAGTTCAATGAAAAAAGCATCTGTTTTATTTTTCAGCGGCGAAAAAATTGGCGTTATAATAATATTTTTATTTTTATCAGGCAGCGGAACAACAAACGATTTTGATGCACCTGTTGTTAATTGTTCAGTCGGAGTGTTTATGTTAAATAGCGATTTAAGAGAAGCGCCTTTTATCTTACCAGAACCAACATCTTTTTTAAAACTTTTGTTGAACCAGAAAACTTTAAACGATTTATCAGTAAGAGCAACAGAGGTGTTCTGTAATTCAAGAAGTTCCTTCGAGTTGTATTTTCTGATTAATTCATCAGACATTCATTTTCTAATCTTGCTTTAGTTCATACTTCTTAATCTTTGTATAAAGCGTTTTGGGGCTTATACCAAGCTGATTTGCTGTTTGAGTTCTATCCCACCTGTTTGCGTTCAATACTTTGGCTATGTGCCATTTTTCAAGATCTTCCATACTTAAAATCTCCGAAGGAATATCGACCATCCCTTGTCCTCCGATACTTCTAAGTGCAGCGATACTTGAAATATTCAAATCCTCAGGATTAATATGATCACCTTCAGAAAAGATAATTGCTCTCTCAATAATGTGGTCTAACTCTCTGACATTACCCGCGTAATCATATTCTTCAAGTATCTGCGCGGCTTCCAATGAAAGTCTTTTAGGTGATCTTATCGGCGATTTAAGGGTTAAAAAATGATTTGCTAAAATAATTATGTCTTCTCTGCGATCCCGAAGTGGGGGAATAGTTAGCGTAATAACATTAAGTCTGAACAGAAGATCTTTTCTAAAATTTTTAACATCGGCTTCTTCAAGAAGATTTCTATTCGTAGCCCCAATTACTCTAACATTGGAAGTTAAATTTGTAACACCACCAATTCTTCTATACTCGCCATTTTCAAGAAATCTTAAAAGTTTTGGCTGAAGTGATAAACTGAGCTCACCAATTTCATCTAAAAATAAAGTTCCGCCATGGGCAATTTCAACAAGACCTTGCTTTGTTGATTTTGCATCTGTGAAAGCTCCTCTTTCGTGTCCAAATAATTCACTCTCAATTAATTGGTCCGGTAATGAAGCACAATTAATTACAACAAAGGGTTTGTCTTTTCTATTTGATTGCTTATGAATATATTCGGCAAATAATTCTTTCCCGGTTCCCGTCTCGCCCTCAATTAACACATTTGAATCAGATTGAGCTGCTTTATTTGCAAGGTTAAGCACACGTTGTATTGCTTTACTTTCACCAATTATTTTATCTGAATGCTTTTTACTTATTTCTTTAGAAAGGAGTACCGTTGTAACTATAAGATTTCTGTGTTCAATTGCACGATTAACAGTTAGCACCAACTCTTCAAATTCGTAAGGTTTGTTTATGTAATCATACGCACCATTTTTAATACACTGGATGGCTTTCTTCATATCAGACTGAGCAGATAATATAATAACCTGAATATTATACCCGCTGTCTTTAATAAACTTTAGAACTTCCTCTCCTTGAACTTCCCTCATGTTCAGATCCAAAAGAAGCACTTCATAATTTTTTGCTTTTACAGCTTCGATGGCATACTTACCATCATAAACTGCGTCAACGGAAAACCCTTCTTCCAAAAGTTGTTCTTTGAGAAGATAACAGAGAGTTTCGTCGTCGTCGCAAACAAGTATTTTCGAATTCTTTAAATTTTCAGCCATTTCCCACCATTAAAAAATCTGTTTATTTGGAATAAAAAAACGCATTATTTATATTTGTCCTCTTAATTTTAGGGCGCGTAGCTCAGGGGTAGAGCATCTGCCTTTTAAGCAGAGGGTCGGTGGTTC
>JAVHOU010000174.1:0-11663 GCA_036170275.1 Ignavibacteriaceae bacterium | reverse complement strand
TAGAAAATCTGATCGAAAGGATTGGAGACGTTTGAATCTGACCTTATCCAGAAAAGCAAAATTATTTATTTATAATTTAGACAAGTATAATGTTGATACGCATTATAAGATTTTAAAGGAAGTTAAAATTTCACAACAGAAATCTCTAATAATTGCAATGGAAAATCTTTATTCAGGAACAGAAAAGTGGCTGCCGAAAAATAAATAATTCTCTTCTCTAAGTAATCAAAATTTTTATTAGAAAGCGATTTGATTTATTAGTGTACAAGGACTTTATAAAGATCCTGATCGTATTAATTCTCTTTAATTTTTACTTTCCACTGCTCGAATATAATTATTCCAATCTTTAGTTTATCACCAAATATATTTCAAATAATTTTTTCATTTAGTCAAGTAAGTCAATTCAATAATTTTTGATTTTTGTACTGCCACAACATAAAAGATAAATATAATCGTAATTATTCATAAAGATTTTAGATTCTACATTTGTAAAAAATATTTACTAAACAAATGTTTAAGTAAAAATGAGGTAAAGTATTATTTACAAAAAAGCCTCCTTGTGAAGGAGGCAAATGTACCGAAGGCCGGACTCGAACCGGCACGAGGTGTAAGCCTCACTGGATTTTGAGTCCAGCGCGTCTACCAATTCCGCCACTTCGGCAATTATATATTTATGATAAGAAATCTTAAAAACAATAAAAAAACCTAATTTATCATTATTGATTGAACTTATTCTCAAATTCCTCAATAATAAAAACGATCAAAATTAATCAAGAAATCATTACAAAGCAATTTAAAATTGGAGCAATCCTATTACTATTACTGTGCTAAATGATGACATAAACTATTAAATATCTTTATAACTCAATCTCATTATGAAAATTTTTTATTATTCATCTTTCGTTTATATCGGATAATTAGTGGCACAATGATTGTTATGTAAGAAGTAACAAATTTATAGGAGATGTTCATGAAAAATTCTACAAAGAAAAAAGCAAAACAGAAGAGCAAAGATAAGGATATCTTAGTGCTTCTTAGTAAGTGGGATAATGTTGATAACTATAGTGAAGAGGAAATTGAAGATCTCTTTGATGAGTATCAAATCCCGGAAATTTCTTACATAGAAGAAATAGATAAACCGGAAGAAATGATTTTTGACTAACTTAATTTAAGGTGGGTAATGAGTAAAACTTACATTGGTCAGGATGGACAGTACGACATCGATGATGATGGCAAAGTCATCCAGAGAATGGTAAATGAATTTGGAAGATTAACTGGAATTACTAAAGTTTATTTTAACTTTAAAAAAATTCCTAACCTTCTTGATAGGAACAAAATCGAATATTTTCTTCAGATGATAAAAATCTATAAAGTTTCAGGACGAGTTTAATTCTATCTTCTCTCGTCCTTTAACTTCTTTAACACCTTAACAAGCACTTCTCAAATATTTCAATTCTAATTCGAATCAAGCACTTACGGTTTAATCCATCTTTCGTTATTTTTGTAATGGAAAACAATTATTGGAATTATGGAAAACATTACAACAAACTCAAATGAATCTTTAAAAGAAAAATCCAAGAATTTTATCTACGAGATTATTGATGAAGATTTGAAAACCAACAAATGGAATGGAAAAGTTCAGACAAGATTTCCTCCCGAACCAAACGGCTACCTCCATATCGGACATGCAAAATCTATCTGCCTCAATTACGGAATTGCTCGCGATTACAATGGTAAATTTAATTTACGTTTTGATGATACAAATCCAACCAAAGAAGATAAGGAATATGTTGATTCAATAATCGCAGACGTGAAATGGCTCGGTGGTGATTTCGAGGATAGGATATTTTATGCTTCAGATTATTTTGATAAGATGTACGAATGGGCAATAAAGCTTATCGAAAAAGGTAAAGCTTATGTAGATGATTCTGATCCAGAAACTATGCGCGGTTTACGCGGAACGATATCTGAAGTTGGAACCGAAAGTCCAAATCGAAATCGTTCAGTTGATGAAAATCTTGATTTGTTCGACAGAATGAAAAAGGGCGAATTTCAAAACGGAGAAAAAGTACTTAGAGCAAAAATTGATATGTCTTCTCCAAATATGCTTTTGCGTGATCCGGTGATGTATAGAATTATTCATTCTGAACATCATCGAACAGAAAATAAATGGTGTATCTATCCAACTTATGATTGGGCACACGGACTTGAAGATTCTATTGAAGGAATAACTCATTCGATTTGTACACTTGAATTTGAAGTACATAGACCTTTGTATGATTGGTTTTTAAATGAGCTTGAAATTTACCATCCTCAGCAGATAGAGTTTGCGCGTTTGAATTTAACTTATACTGTTATGAGCAAACGAAAACTTTTAGAACTTGTTGAACAAAAATTTGTTGATGGCTGGGATGATCCACGAATGCCTACTATTTCAGCTTATCGAAGAAGGGGTTACACTTCGGAAGCTATTCAAAATTTTGCCGAAATGATTGGTGTTGCAAAACGTGATGCTATAACAGAAGTAGCTTTACTTGAACATGCAATTCGGGAAGATTTAAACAAACGTACACAAAGAGTAATGGCAGTGCTTGATCCATTAAAAGTGGTAATTACAAATTATGATGGTGAAGAAGAACTTGAAGCAGTAAATAATCCTGAAGATGCTTATATGGGTCATCGTAAAGTTCCTTTTTCTAAAGAGATTTACATTGAGAAAAATGATTTTATGGAAATTCCAACCAAAGGATATCATCGTTTAATTCCAAGTGGTGAAGTTAGACTGCGTTACGCATACATAATTAAATGCGAAGAAGTAATCAAGAATGAAAGCGGGGAAGTTATACAGTTAAATTGCAGTTACGATCCTGAAACAAAAAGCGGAACAGGAACCAGTACGAAAAAAGTTAAAGGAACAATACATTGGGTTTCCATAAATCACGCAGTTGATTGTGAAGTTAGATTGTATGATCGCTTGTTAACGGTGGAAGATCCAACAAGTGAAAAAGATAAAGATTATAAGGATCTAATAAATCCAAAATCACTTGAAATGATTCCAAATGCTAAACTTGAACCATTCGTAAAATCAGCAAAACCGGGCGATCGATTTCAGTTTGAAAGACAAGGTTATTTTTGTGTTGATTCCAAATACGCAACAAAAGAAAAACTTGTTTTTAATAGAACAGTTACTCTTAAAGATACCTGGGCAAAAACCGGTGGGAAGAAATAATTAAAAAATTGTCAAACAAATTTTATTGGTGTCTGACAGCATTTTATAATATTTTAATTTTCTCCAAAGCAGTTTCAATCCTTTTAATCGCTTCGTCTTTTCCAAGAATAAAAAGCAAATCAAAAATTCCCGGTCCTGTGCTTTGACCCGAAACTGCTAATCTTAAAGGATGAATAAGTTTTCCTTTGCCAATATTTATTTTTTCAGAAATTTTTGTAAGTGAATGTTCAAAATCTTCTTTAGTTGGATTGTTTAATGAAACAAATTCTTCTTTAAGTTTTTCCAAATGTTCGGGAGTTTCAGGTTTCCAGTTTTTCTCAACCGCTTTTTGTTCATACTCAGTCGGGGCTTCATAAAAGTAAGGACAAGTATCAATAAACTCTTTGATAAACGAAACCCGTTCTTTCATTGCTTCAATTATCAAAGTTAAAAAGTCATCTGAATAATTATGATTATTAAATTTTGATTTTAGAATTTCTGTTTTTAACATTTCCAGTAATTCTGCAACAGATTTTTTTCTAAGATATTCGGCATTTAACCAATGTAATTTCTGTAAATCAAAAACAGCCCCGGATTTATTTACTCTTTCTAATGAAAAACTATTAATTAGTTCATCCATATAATAAAATTCTTTATCATCGCCAGCATTCCATCCAAGCAAAGCAACAAAGTTTATCAGCGCTTCTTTAAGAAATCCTTTATCACGATAATCCTCAACTGCAACATCACCTTGTCGTTTGCTAAGTTTTGAACGATCTGGATTTAATAACAATGGAAGGTGAGCGAAGACAGGTCTTTCCCATCCGAAAGCATCGTATAACAAAACGTGTTTTGGTGTTGATGAAAGCCATTCTTCGCCACGAATAACATGTGTTATTTTCATAAGATGATCATCAACTACATTTGCAAGATGATATGTCGGATAGCCATCACTCTTAATTAAAACCTGGTCATCAATATTGTTACTTTCAAATTCAACATGTTCGCGAATTACATCATCAAATTTAATCGTATGATTTTGCATAACATTTAGTCTTACGACTTTTGGAATTCCTGCCTTTAAATTTTTTTCAACTTCGTCTTGAGATAGATGAAGACAATGCTTATCATATTTTGTCTGTGGAAGTTTTTGTTTTTCTTGTTCCTCTTTTAAAGTTTTTAATCTTTCAGGAGTACAGAAACAATAATAAGCCTTACCTTTGGAAATTAATTCGTCAGCATATTTTTTATAAATATCCAAACGCTGAGATTGCATATATGGACCATAATCACCGCCAACCTCAGGACCTTCATCAAAATTTAAACCCGCCCACTTTAGAGCTTTAATTAAATTTTCAACTGCACCTTCAACATATCTATTTCGATCAGTGTCTTCGATCCTTAAAATAAAAGTGCCGTTATTTTTTTTAGCAAATAAATAATTGTATAAAGCAGTTCGCAATCCGCCGACGTGAAGGTAACCTGTTGGACTTGGGGCAAAACGAACTCGTGGTGTTTCATTAATCATTTTGTGGAATTCCTAATGTTGAAAGCGTAAAAATACAAAATGCATTATCAATTTTTTCTACTGATTTAAAATGAGAGGAATAAGAAAATTTACTTTTGGGAAATTGTTTTTTCCGTATAGTATTTAACCTTTTCTATAAATTCCTGGCTATCGATTGGTTTGGGGATATAGTCCGTTGCACCTACATCGAGACACTTTTCCCGATCACCTTTCATCGCAAAGGCAGTAAGTGCAATGATTGGAGTGTTTTTGTAATCTTCAAGAAGTCTAATTTTTTGTGTAGCTTCAAATCCATTCATCACTGGCATTTGCATGTCCATCAAAATCAAATCATAATGTTGCTGTTGGACTTGCTCAAAAGCTTGCAACCCATTTTCTACAACAACAATTGATTCAAAATTATTTTTCTTTAATAATCTTGTTACTATAATTTGAGAATGTTTATAATCTTCAACCAATAAAATTTTAACAGTGTCCTTTTTATCCATAACTTCTTCCGGAGTAGAAGGTTCATCATACCTGTTAATCATTGCACTAACAGCATCAGCAAGATCTTCGATATTAGTACTGTTTTTAAGCAAGAGATCTGAAAACAAACCATCAATTTTTTTAAGGTCGTCTTTATATGATTCTTTTCCAGTATAGATTATAATCGGAAGCTTTGCAAAATTTTTATTTGATTTAATCATCTTTATCAAATCAAAACCATTTACGACCGGCATATCAAGATCAATTATCGCAAGATCAAGATACATGTTTTCAATCATTCCCATTACTTTTTCAGAATGACTTTCAGCAATTGCATTAAAACCAGCCTGTTCAACAGCTTCCTTAATTAATTTTAAAGTAGGAACATCATCATCAACTACAAGAATGTTAGAATCTTTTTTTAGTTTATAGCTTGTTAAAACTTCCACAAGATATTTATAATTGATCGGCTTAACGAAGTATTCTACCGCACCCATCATAAAAGCTTTCTGCTGCTCCGCTTCCACAGAACAAACAATTACAGGTGTATGTCTTGTGGCAGGATGTTCGCGCAACTGTTTTAAAAGTTCAAAGCCATTTGCATCCGGTAAAATAATGTCCATCAATACGGCAAGGAATTGCTGAGTCTCAATAATCTTTAAAGCTTGCTGGGCTGAATTAACAATCGTTGGTTCATATCCCCATTTTGAAAGATAATTGCTTAATAATTTTGAAGTTGCATAATCATCTTCTACAACTAAAACTTTATTTTTTGAGCCGATAGGTTTTGGAAGTCCTGCTACTTGTCCCTCGATTGAGCTTACTATTTCTGCTGCAATAGTAAAACTATAAGTAATCCCTTTTCCTATTCCACTTGATATACTAATATCTCCATCAAGAAATTCTATATACTTTTTGGAAAGAGTTAATCCTAAACCAGTTAGGTTTCCAAACTTAGAAGTATAAAGTTCGTTTAATGAAAAAGGATGGAAAAATTCCGTATTCTTCTTTGCATTTATACCAGTACTAGTATCTGAAATTCTGAAAAATAATTTTTTATTACTTGGTGCTGATATCGAAACAGAAATCTTTCCATGTTCGGTTATTCTAACTGAATTAGTAAGAATATTTAATAAAATGTATCTGAGTTTTTGAGTATCAATTTTAATATTAACTGGAATTGAACTATCTATATCAATTATAAACTCAAGTCTTGACTTTTCAATTTTAGAGGTGAATAAGGAAATAATCTCATTTAAAAAATCCTTAATATTAACAGATGTGGGATTAGGTTTTCCTGCACCGCTTTCTAGTTTACTAAAATCAATCAAATCATTGATGATAGATAACAATTCAAACGCATTGTCTTTTAATGTTCCTACATATTCTGTTTGAGAAGGAGATAAATTTTCTTCATTAAGTAATGAGGCAAAACCCATAATGCTGTTTGTAGGAGTTCTCAATTCCTGAGCTATTGAAGATATAATTGTGCTTAATGAATTATCTAAACTTCCATTACTGCCGATCCATAACTTTAAAAGATTTTTAAAGTTTCCGCTTATTAATTCAATGTTATCAATTTCACTTTTTGAAAAAACAGATTTTTTAGCAAGTTTAAGTAAAACCGATTGTCCATCTGATATATTTATTAGAACGCAGCCTTCATTCATTACCTGTTCAGTAATATTAAAATTGCAATTTGATTGAACGCTAAAACGAAGTGTTTGATTATTCTCTAAAACATTTTTGCAATTGGGACAACTAATTTGAGTTTGAGCTGATAATGATTTTTTACTTGAATAAGATTTTCCGATAAGTTCTAAGTTTTTATTATTAGTTACCTTAAAAATTGTAGCCGCTACTAATTCAAATTCATCTGTAATAAAATCACATAACTTATTTGGAAAATCAGCAGAGGAACTAATTGCAGATTGAATAAGGTGATTGTATTTGCCAAGGAAATCAATTTTTGAACTTTGCATGTACTTTATTTCGATTCTGTGAAGATTTTTTATTAAGATTTTTTATTAAACTAAATAGATTTTTAATTAATACAAAATTAACGAATACTTATGATTTTATCTAAATCTGATTGAACCATTCTTTAAGAATATTTTATGGACTAATTGTTGGGAAATAACAGATTAGCCTTGATAAAACCATAAGCTTAAATTAGTTTTCAAAAAAAAATCTACTACTTTTTGAAACCTTTTAAATATTTCTACATTATTTCACTTTTATACTGCTTGTCGCATTTTACAGCTTATGCGCAAACGGATTATAATTCATTAATTATTACAGACACAATCGCAATAAACTTTAATAACCATTATTCAATTTCACAAGTAAATATCATTCCAAATACAGAACAGATTTATCTTAAAGGGAAAAGATTATCTTCAATCGATTATAAATTTATTTACTCAAAAGGCTATTTCACTTTATCAGATTCACTTCCTTATTCCATCTTTGATACTTTAATTATTACTTACAAATCACTAAAACTTTCACTTCAAAAGGAATATAAAAGGCGCAGCTTAGTTGTAAAATACGATGAAAAATTTGGTGATACTGTCCGAGTTTTAACCTCAGTGGGTAAGGGCTTTACCCCTGAAACAATTTTTGGTCCAGGTATGCAAAAAAGCGGAAGTATCGTTCGTGGATTTACAGTAGGAACCACAAAAGATTTTTCACTTAACAGCGGTTTACGACTGCAATTATCCGGAAGAATTTCTGATGATGTAGAAATAGTTGCCGCACTTACTGATGAAAACACTCCAATCCAACCCGAAGGGAATACAGAAAGATTGGAAGAGCTTGATAAAGTTTTTATTCAAATCAAACATCCAAATGTTACTGGTACTTTTGGTGATTATCAACTCAAACAAAGATATGGTGAGTTTGGAATTATCGATAGAAAATTGCAGGGACTGACGGCTGAATTAAATGTAGATGGTGTTAATGGTTATGTATCAATTGCCAATTCAAGAGGAAAGTTTAACTCAAATAAATTTAATGGTTCAGATGGTGTGCAAGGTCCTTATCGTTTAAGCGGTATTAATAATGAACGGGATATAATCATAATTGCAGGAACAGAAAAAGTTTTTCTTGATGGAATTGAATTACTTCGCGGTGAAAATAATGATTACACAATTGAATACTCAAATGCCACAATTACATTTACACCTAAGCGATTAATTACTTCTGCAAGCAGGATAAGCATTGATTTTGAATACACGGACAGAAAATTTGCACGTAATTTTTTTGGTGCTGGAAGTTCAGGAAAATTTTTTAACG
Source organism: Ignavibacteriaceae bacterium (assembly GCA_036170275.1). Classification (GTDB taxonomy): domain Bacteria; phylum Bacteroidota; class Ignavibacteria; order Ignavibacteriales; family Ignavibacteriaceae; genus IGN3. The sequence goes on along the minus strand of JAVHOU010000174.1, from coordinate 3,162 downwards.
ATAAATTACAGGTAAAATTTCAATACATGAGAGAAGGTGATGATCAGGATGCACCCATTGATATTTCATTAAGTGAAGATGATAAAAAAATTCTTTCAAACGCTGGTGATGATAAAAATAAAGCAGCCAAATCAGGTGTGCAATTAGCTCAACCCGACTCACTTGGAATAACAAAAGGAATTTATACTAAAGTTGATACCACAATAAATAATGTGTCATACTCATATTATGTTTATGCTCCAGGCGATTCGCTTTCACTTTACAATGTAAGTTTCAGTTATGTAGGTGAACAAAAAGGTGATTACATAAGACAAAGTTTGGGGTACTATAAATTTGTTGGTGTTGGTCAGGGGAATTATTTGCCCATTATTTTTCTTCCGATGCCCGAATTAAAACAGATGGGAAATATTGTTGTTGATGTAAATCCTTTTGAAAATGTTTCTTTAAGTATGGAATATGCCGGAAGTTTATGGGATAAAAATCGTTTTTCATCTTTAGATGATGGCGATAATTATGGCTATGCCCGCAATATTATTTTAAAGGTCGCGCCTTCTCAGATTCAAATTGGCGATATCAATTTTGGAAAAGCAGTATTGAGTTACCGCGATAGATTTATCCAAAAGAATTTTACCTCGCTTGATCGTTATGATGAAGTTGAGTTTGGGAGAAATTATAATCTCGCAAATCAAGATCAACCAGAGGATGAATCTTTGCGTGAGATTGGAATTACATTGCAGCCCATTAATGAATTATCAATCACAAGCACATCAGGTTTTTTGAGAAAAGGAAATGAATTTTCTTCTGATAGATTTAATAATGTTGTACATTTTTCTGATTCTAAAACCTATTCAATTGATTATAATCTTGATTATGTAAGCACTAATACTTCTGAAATAAAAAGTAGTTGGTTCCGCCACAAAGCAAATGCTTATTACTCTTTTTGGAAGATGAAATCCGGGATTGATTTTTTAGCGGAAGACAAAACGGATCTGCGGCATCCCGTTGATACGCTGCTTTCAAGTAGTCTAAAATATTTTGATTATGCACCTTATCTACAGCTAATTGATTTTGAAGGATTTGGTTTACTTGCAAGATATGCGCTTCGGGATGATTATCTGCCCAATAATGGATTACTTATCAAGGAGTCTCGTTCACTAACACCATCATTAGAGTTAAACTACAATGGGTTAAAGGAATTTAATACAAATCTTGTTATTACATACCGTAGCAAAAAATATGAAGAGACTTTTAAGCAAAAGGGATTTCTAGATAACGAAACAATTCTTATTCGTTCGCGCTCTAAATTTTTATTTTGGGATCCTTTACTTAACGGAGATTTGTATTACGAAGTGTCGACACAAAAATCTGCACGCCTGCAAAAAGTTTTTGTACGTGTGCAGCAGGGAACAGGCAATTATATTTATCTTGGCGATTTGAACAGTAATGGAATTGCTGATGAAAGTGAATTCGAATTAACTTTGTTTGATGGTGATTATATCCAGGTTACTCTTCCAACTGATGAGCTTTTTCCGGTTATTGATTTGAAAACAAGTACTCGATGGAAAATTAATTTTTCAAAATTGTTTGATTCAAATTCTTTAGCAGGGAAAATATTAACTCCTTTTTCATCAGAAACATTTTGGAGGATTGAAGAAAACAGTCGCGAAACAGATTATGCAAAAGTCTATTTGCTTAAACTTTCCTCATTCCAAAATGAAAACGTTACTATTCGCGGTACAAATTATATTCAGCAGGATTTTTTCGTCTTTGAAAACTCGCAGGAACTTTCTTTTAGATTTAGATTTACACAAAGAAAAGCTTTAAACGAATTTAGTAATGGCTACGAAAGATATTACAACCGCGAAAAAAGTGTGCGGATTAAATTCAAAATGGTTCAGGAAATTTCCAATCAAACCGATATTGTAAACCAAGTTGATAATGTAAGTGCTCCGGCAAACTCCAATAGAATCAGACAAATAAATTCAAACAGTATTGCTTCTGAATTTTCGTACAGACCTGATAGAAATATTGAAGTTGGTTTTCGTCTAAAAGTTGGTAAAAGTGAAGACTCATATCCTCAGATTCCTACAGTGATAAATTTGAATTCACAATTAATCAGAATGAATATTTCATTTCTTGGAACCGGTAGAATAAGAATTGAAATTGAAAGAAACGAGTTAAACGCAAACACATCGCAGAATTTTATTCCTTATGAACTTACAAACGGAAATCAGATTGGTAAAAATTATTATTGGCGCTTTAATTTTGATTATAGATTAACTTCGTTTCTGCAAACAACAATCAGTTATGATGGAAGAGTGCAGGGAGCAAGTAAAATTGTTCATACAGCACGTGCAGAAGCAAGAGCGTATTTTTAGCCAGTGTCATCCTGAGCTTGTCGAAGGATGACCATAAAATGTAAATCAAATATCGAATAACGAATAAGGAATGTCGAATTACGAAGTAAAGTCTTTTAGAAATATTATTTTTAAGTTCAACATTCATCATTCCTTGTTCGAAATTCATTATCCAAAATAAAAATAATATACTTGTAATATGAAAATAATTTCAAACCTAATCGAAGCACATATTTTCCGTGAGCAAAACGGAATTTTAGAATTTCTAATTCTTAAAAGAGCGCCATATCAATATTATCCAAATCTCTGGCAAATGGTTTCCGGAAAGATAAAAGACAATGAAACTGCTCACGCTACAGCGTTGAGGGAAATTAAAGAAGAAACCAATTTAACTCCTGAAAAATTTTGGGCTGCACCAACCGTAAACTCTTTTTACTCCCCTGATGGTGATTACATTTGTATGATTCCGGTTTTTGCTGTTAAAGTAAATTACATTTGCGAAGTTAAGATCAGCAACGAGCACACAGAATATAAATGGGTAAATCCTGAAGAAGCAAAGCAATTATTAGCCTGGGATGGACAAAGAAAATCTGTTGATGTGTTTGTGGATTATTTCCTAAATAAAAAAATCTTTTTGAATTTTATTGAAATAAAACTGTAATGTGTGATTGCGCGGATAGCATATCCAGCCGAAGCAATCTGTGTAATTTTAGGAGAAGGAATTAAATCTCCGCCTCATCGGCAAACGGGGAGTTCATTTCCAAATAATAATTGTGCATTCTTCCAGTATTTTTCTATTTTTCTG
>JAVHOU010000173.1:5816-11679 GCA_036170275.1 Ignavibacteriaceae bacterium | reverse complement strand
TTTTGTTTTCAAAATCTGATTTAGAACTCCACTTATATCCCCAAGAAGCCATTTAAACTTTACGCCAACTTTATAATTCCTTATTTCCTCAATATCACCATTCAAAGCCATCTTATACAACAGAAATGGAAAATTAACACCTGAGTTAATTGCTAATCCAACCGATCCCCAAAATCTGGGATTAACTTCAATGAACCATCCCCTTTTTTTTTCTTCATCGTACTTAAATTCAACCATGCCCACACCGTGAAAATTAACAGATTGGAGAAGACGAACCGCATATTCTTCCAGTTCAGATTGATGAGTGCTTATTCGTAATGTACTTGGTCCTCCGGATGTAATTCTTTCCCTCAGTCTTTTATGTGTAAATAGAGCTTTTAATTCACCATTGTTAAACAATACTGAAACTCCATAACCTGTACCTTTAACAAACTGCTGAACAATATACTTACCAAAGTTGAGATTATTTTTTTTCAGAAATACATCTAAGTCTTTCTCATCAATTTTCTTGTTGATAAAATAAACACCTTTTGAGGAAGATGATAAAAAACGTTTAAATATTAATGGTAAACCAAATTCTTTAGAAAAAGAAATTATTTCTTTTAATGAAGTGGGCACTATGAATCGAGGAATGGGTATTCCCAGATCAGCAGCAATTTTAACTGAGTTGGACTTATTGTGAAGTTTAATGAGTTTGTCATATGATGCAATAGGAATTTTAATTTCCAGATTATTAAACCTGTCTATGTACTTTGCAACTGCAAAAACTTCTTCACCGGTAGGAATGTAAACTCTGGGTTTTAATTGTTGGATTTTCTCACAGATATCAGAAATAAACTTTTCAGGTTCGGTAATGTAATCAGCATGCAAAAATTTTGTGTGGGCATATTTTGAAAAGACACCCATACCTTTATTCTTATCTGTACCAAATGCAACTTTAAGATTTTCTGCTGAAAGCCCTCTGAGAACGTTATAAGCAATTCTATCCCAACCGTTTGTTAACATTACATCAATAAAACTGTCCGGTGTTACCGTTGCTATTTTCAATCAGTCCCTTTATAATTTTCAAAATTGCATTATTTATAGTAATAGATTTCCATAAAATTAGTTCCTACCCTTAGTAGTTAAATACGCCATACTAATCAGGAAGGTAAGCATTATTCAGTAATCAAAATTTTTGAGATCCAGACAGACCCCTCAATAGACAGACAGAATAACGATTTAATTATCTTGAAACATTTAAGATCCATAGAAACCATATATTTTTTTATTCTAATTAATTATTGGTTTTGCAACAAGCCAGGTAAACAAGGGTAAAATATCTTCAGCAGAATATTTCTGAAATTTAGGATCAAGTTTTACCTTTTTTAGTTCTTCTAAAGAACCGGGCAAATTATTCTCATCAACAAGGTTCCATCCTGTCTGTTTAAGCAAACTTCGAAAATCAGGGAGACGCAATCGACTTTGCGAGATGATGGGATTATTAAAAAAGCTCTACTGAGTATCAGAGTATTTGTAAAAGTTATATGGAGTAATCGATTTGTCAAAGCTCGAAAATTGATCTATTAATCCAATATAATGGATCATCACAGAATCATTCGCAACAACACGTTTAAACTCTGAAAAAAGACCCGTTAAAACTTCAGCATTTATATGCTCAAGAACCTGGGTTGAGAAAACTATGTCAACAGACTGATTCGGAATTTTAGTATTTCTTGCATCTGCAATTAACAAATGTATATTCAGCTTTTCGAAAATCTCCGACGGTGAATCTGTATCGACCTGACTGAGTAATTGTCTTAACTTTGCTAACCTTTCCGGTCTAATAGATTTAAGTATCTTTTTTAATTTACCGTTTTCTTCAAATTCTATAAAAAGTTCAAGTGTGTTTTTTAGTGTATCTTTTTGCAGAACAGGAACCAGGTCATATGTCCAAATTTCACGGGCTCCACTAAGGTACAGTCCAAGAGGAACAACTGGCCATGATCCCGTCCCAAGCTCTAAAGCACTAAATTCTGATTTAGGTGTTGAACTGAACTTTAAATAATAATCTAAATGCTGCTGACAATAATTAAGCTTGCCCGCAAATACTTTTGCACTTGGGTAATAACCTTTAGTAACATATTTCTGAAATAAACCATTCCAGTAATAATTTTTTGGTAGTCTGCCGATTATATGCTGAAGTGCGGTTTTTAAAATCCAGGAAGACATTGAGCCCTTTCACTAAAAAAATGATTAATAATTTATTCTAATTCTCTTCTTTAAAAAACAACTTTTGTGCTGGTGGATAAATACTAAATAAATTTAGTTCGTCGGTTTGTTCTTCTCAATAAAAATTCATTTAATATTTATTTCACATTTTTACAGTTTCAAGATTAAAGGATTTATTGACAATATTGCTTGCTGAACTTATTCTGCCATCTAACCCGTCCAGGCGTCTCTTTAATTCCTTTGCAAGCACTTCAACATAAGGCTCAACCAGCATAGCGTGAGGATTAATTGGCATTTCAACGATGTCTAAGTCTTGAACCAAATCACCCCAGCCCATTTTAGGATCAGGATAAAATGAATAATTTTTCTGTGGTTTAAATAAAGTTAACTTGCCATTATATGGTTTAGGGAAATAGATATCCCCGGCGTGGTCGTTCAACAATTGAACAGATGCTTCTATTCCTGATTCAGCTCTGCCGAAGCTATCATTATCGGTTAAAGTTGTTCCCGGCATCTCTGTTTTAATATGCGACCATCCTCCATCACCAGCGATTCGTTTTTTTTCTTTAAAATAATGGATCATTTCTTCAGGTTTAAGCTGAGTAAAGTTCTTAACGTGGAATTTTAATTTTTGATATAAGAATGCAGCAAAACTTACTTTAAGTGCTTTAACAAAATTGTATGTATCTAACATGGCAACCATTGAAACTCGCTCACCATCTGCAACAAGTCGTTGTGCCATTTCATAAGCTATCGTACCACCCATACAATAACCACCAAGGAAATAAGGTCCGTGTGGTTGTACAGTTTTGATTTCCTGTAAATAACGGTCAGCCATTTCTTCTATTGTTTCCAATGGTTTACTCACACCATCGAGACCTTGAGACTGAAGCCCATAAAGCGGGTAATCAGGTTCCAGATGTTTAGCAAGTGCATTGTAAAGTAATACATTTCCACCGGCTCCGTGAACTAGAAAAAGTGGATTTTTTGATCCACGAGGTTGTATTGGAATTAGCGACGGCCACTCTGAATTGCTATCATCCTTATTGATTAATTTGTTTGCTAAGTCTTCAATAGTTGGTGCTTTAAAAAGCATTGCAAGCGGAAATCTTTGCCCAAATTCTTCATCTATTCGATTAAATAATCTAACTGCGAGTAATGACTGTCCACCTAAATCGAAGAAGCTGTCCTTAACACTAACTTTGGGTATCTTGAGAAGTTCGGACCAAATAGAAGCAAGAATCTCTTCCGATTTATTTCTTGGTGCAACAAAATCCTCAAAATCACTATCTGATTGTTTCGGTACAGGTAATGCTTCATAATCCACCCGACCATCTTTTTGAAGAGGGATTTCATCAAGTACTACAAAACTCTCAGGAATCATATAATCAGGGAATTTACTTCGTAAAAAACGACGAAGGTTTTTTATTAGTTCAGTAGTTCTATTAATTTCATTACTGTTATCTATAACAAGGTAAGCAACGAACCTTGTAGTACCATCAGGGAATTGCTTCTGAACAACAAGCGCATTATATACAGTTGGATTTTCAAGTAAAGCTTTCTCAATATCATTAGGTTCAAAACTAAAACCACGCATATGAATTTTCCTTTTAATCGGAGATAAAAACTCAATCCCGCCATCTAACTTATATCTTGCAAGATCTCCAGTTCGAAAATATTTTGTCGAACTTAAATTGCCGATGGATAAGCTTAGAAACTTTTCTGATGTCGATGAAATATCATTAAAATAACCGCGGGCAAGTCCTAATCCGGAAATTAATATCTCACCTGGAACATCAACTGGCACAGGCTGGAATTGGCTGTCAACAATAATTACATTTGAATTGCTAACCGGCTTACCCAGAATATTTTTTGATTCTGGTATAACTTTGTTCACCATTGAGAAAACAGATGACTCTATTGTACCATATAAATTCCAAACTTCTTTAGACATCTTAATAAGTTTTTCAGCGATATCCGATCTAAGAAATTCTCCTGAACAAAGAGCTTTTAGTTCTTTCTCTGGTTTCCAACCCGCTTCTAATAACTTATGCCATATTGATGGGGTTAAGAGCAAAGTTGTTACGTTTTGTTTATTTAGAACTTGTTGCAGATCTTCAAACTTATTTGTGATCATATCTGGATACAAGATGCTTTGTGCACCAACTATAAGAGGCAGCAATAACTCAACAAATTCATATCCGCTGAAATTTGAATTATGATATAATAGTACATCTTTAGAATTAATACCCGGTTCTTTTTGCAAAGAAAGTAAGCAATTAACCAAAGAACGATGTGTGATTTCAACAATATGCGTAATACCCTTTTCATCATTTTTAGGAATTAGGCAAACAAGATTATCAGGTTTAATTAAATCATCAGAAAAAGAATTTGTTTTTAAATTTCCTTCTGCAAGTATTTGGTCTACGCGAACTAAATGTTTGCGCTTTCCATTAAGATTTGCATAGGACTGCTCATCCGTAAAGATTATTTCAGTACCAACCTGATGAATTAATTTTTCATTATCCTCAACAGATTTTTCCGGATCTAATAAGATATATGCACCACCGGATTTAATAATTGCAAGTATAGCTGAGGGTAATTCGATTGTTCTATTCAGGCATACACCAACAATTGTTTCTGGTTTTACTCCAAGCGTTAATAGGTGTTTGCCTAATCGGTCTGAATGATTATCAAGATCCAAATAGGTTAGTGATTCCTTATCAGTTTTTACAGCTATATTGTCTGGAGAATTCTTAACCTGAGCTTTGAACAATTTAATAAAATTATGATTATCGGGTTGACTGCCAGTCGGGATTGATTCAAATGCCAAAAGTCTATGTTCGTTTTGTTTACTAATCATCGGCAGCTTGTCAATAGGACTATCCGGTCCCTGAACGATTGTTTCCAGAATAGCTTTATATCCTTCAATCCATTTCTCAATTACTTTTCCATCAAACAGATTGCGGTTATAATCACATTCAACGTTTACTGTAGTTTCATCTTCTACTAAATTAAATCCTAAATCATATTGAAAATAATATCTTGGACCAGTAACAAATTTATGCTTCAATCCACTGAACTTGACTTTATCCATTGGTGGATCGATATTAAATAAAATTGATACAAGTGGGATTCTGCTTGGCTCAAGAGGGATATTCAGTTTAGAAATTAATCGTCCATAAGAAAAGTTCCAGTTTTCCTGTGCATCCAAAACTGATGTCCAGGTTTTCTTTAAGACACTTGAAAAGGTTTCGCCTGAATCTAATTGAACTCTTAAAGGAAGAGTATTAGCACATTGCCCTACCAATCTATCCATTCCAAGAGGACTTTGTGCAGCAAAAGGAACTCCAACAACTAAATCCTGAATTCCGCTTAAGCGTGACAGCCATACATTAAATGCAGCAAACAGAATTGCAAACGATGAACTTTTTTGTTCTTTACCAACACGTTTAATACTGCTATAAAGTTCTTCGGAGATTTTTATCGTCCTACGATCTCCTTCAAAAGTACGTGCCGGAGGACGTAGTTTGGATGATGGTAAATCAATTGATGGTGGAATTATTTTGAAATGTGATAACCAAAATTCCTCGCACTCTTTTTCTTCAACAGATCCCTTATTATTTTTTTCCCAATTAGCATATTCGTGCAT
>JAVHOU010000173.1:0-5716 GCA_036170275.1 Ignavibacteriaceae bacterium | reverse complement strand
ACCGATTGAATGGCAAGTTTGAGAACTTCAATATTTAAATTACCATCAAGATAAAGCCCAGTGCAGGCATGATGAGGTCCAGCGGCTTCAGGTCTCATTTGTGCGCCAATCCACATTTCCTTTTGTGCTTCAGCAAGTGGAAATCTATTTAAGTCTTTCGGTTCATCATCTGAAATTGTTGCTGCTTTTTTATTTTCACCATTTAACGGTGCAGGGAAAAATCCGTTGTCTTGTAACTCGATTATACTTTCCTTAAAAGCATCAATTATATGTTTGATGTCTTTATCAGTGTGCGCTTCCGATAAAAACATCGGGAATCCTTCAAGTATATGGATCCCTTTATTTCGTAATACATAAAACAGCAAACTAAAATAATTCAGATCTTTCGGATAGCTGTAATAAATAACCGAACTGAAGTTCATAATTTTTATCGGAACATTACGCTGCATCATAAAGCTGTTAAGTTCTTCAGAAAGTTGTTTCGCTTTTTGATTTAATCCCTTTTGTAAATTGCCTTCTTTGGATTTGAGATATTTTAAAACAGCATAACAAGCTGTAAGTGATAGCGGATGTCTTGCGAATGTTCCTGCAAAAAATGTAACACCTGCTTCGGGAATTGAATCATCTCCATACTGCCAGTAGCCGCCATCAAAAGCATCCATATATAATTTTTTACCTGCAATTATTCCAATCGGAAATCCACCGCCAAGAATTTTTCCGAATGTGCCAATATCAGCTTTTATTCCAAACCACTCCTGTGCCCCGCCCTGTGCTGTTCGGAATCCCGTAATTACTTCATCAAAAATTAATGGAATATTTGCATCCTCTGTTATCTTACGAAGCTTTTGTAAAAATTCTTTTGGCTGAAAGTCCGGTCTTCTTGCCTGAACTGGTTCAACCATAATACCGCCGATTTCGGGTAAAAGTTTTTCTATAATTCTTAATGATTCTTCAGAACCATATTCCAAAGCAATAGTGCTTTGTACATTTTCTCTGGGAATACCAGGTGCGATAGGCATAGATCTGACTTGATCACCATTCACGATTGTCTTAATTAAAACTTCATCAATAATTCCATGATAATCGCCTGCAAAGAATACAATTTTATCTTTACCTGTTACTGTTCTTGCAGCTCTTATAGCACCTAATACAGCTTCGGATCCTGTTACACAAAATGCAGCTCTATCCATTCCTGTAAATTCACAGATTAATTTTGCAACTTCTCCGGCAATGGGTGATTGTGGACCAATCTCGAAACCAAGCTTTAATTGTTCTTCAATAGCATCTCTTACAAATTTTGGATTATGTCCGAATAAGTATTGTCCAAATCCCATTATTACATCTATGTATTCATTACCATCCAGGTCCCAAAGTTTTGATCCTTCAGATTTGTTAGTAACAACCTGATAAGTCATTTCTTTCCAGATAGGAAGGAAACCGGAAACAGTTCTTGGATCAGAATAATGTGCTCTGTGTTCTTGTGTAAGTTTTTTTGAGCTCTTTGTTTTCTTAGTGTATTCATCAATAAGCTTATTAAGATATTTTTGCTGCTTGGTATTCAGACCTTCACCTCTTTTTGTCTCGATTGGTTTGTATGGTCCAAATCTTTCAAATACTTTTTTCTCTGTTTTCAGAGGGATTGCAGAATCTGTTACAGTCGAATGTTCAACAGGTAGTGCAGCATCTTCTGTTTTTTTTTGTAAATGAAGCTGCGGTGCAGTTATACCCTTCGTTGCTTTTCCACCGAGAACCTCAAGCTGCTTCTTCATTATTTCGAGCTGTTCATATACTAATCTTTCAACTGCGCTATTTCCCGGTTGATATTGAATATCGGATTGAGATTGATCAGCAGGAATAGATTCTTCATACTCTTCCATAATTTCTTCACTCTCCTCTTCGATAACTACTTCTTGTTTTGGCGGTTCAAACTTACCTGCGGGTAATTTACTATCAATAAATTCAGCAATTGTAAAAATAGTTGGTGTGGTTTCAAGTAATTGTCTTAAAGTAATTTTCACTTCAAACTTTTTCTGGAATGCAAGACTTACCTGAGTCATAAATAATGAATCAAATCCAAGTTCAAGAAAAGTTTTGCTTTCGTCCAAGTCAGATTTCTTTATCCCTGATAGATCTTCTAAAACATCTTTTAGTGTATTTATAATATATTCTTTTCTTGTCATCGTAGTTTCCTGTACAACTTTTTTAACCCTCGGTTTTTTAATTAACTTTTTAATTCCGCTTTGAATTTGCCCATTAGCCGGAATCTGTGTTTTAGCCTGTCCATTCTTAGGCGGTTCAATCCAATAGCTCTTTCTGTCAAACTGATAAGTTGGAAGATGAAGTCGTCTTCTTTTTTTATTTCGATAAAAATTTCGCCAATCAATTTTTAAACCTGAAAGCCATAATTTTCCAATTGCGGTTAGAAAATTAGATACGTCATCATTTTTTTCATTAGGTTGAACTAGAGTCGTGATAACCGTTTGTTTTACATTTTCACTTCTATGCTGGCTTGCCATTGTTGAAAGTGCTCGACCAGGCCCAAGTTCAATCATAACAAGGTTATTCTTTTTCTGAAGTTCCAGAATACCATTTGAAAAACGAACGGCATTCCTTAACTGTGCTGCCCAATAATTTGGATCCGTTGCCTGTTCATCTGTAATCCAGGTTCCTGATAAACTTGAAATAAAAGGAGCGCTGGGTTTATTAACTTTAATTTTTGCGAACTCCGAAATAAAAGGTTTTATAGCCGGCTCCATTAACTTCGAATGATAAGCATGCGAAGTGAAGAGCATTTTATTTTCGATATTTTTTGCTGAAAGTTTTTCGGATAATGATTTTATCTTTTCTGTTTCACCTGAAAGAACAAGAAGATTAGGTGAATTAATTGCAGCAAGTGAAATATCTTCATTTAAATATTCTTTAATTTCATTTTCGCCTGATCTTACCGAAAGCATACTTCCCGGGACCTGCTGCTGCATAAGCTTTGCGCGCATTGAAAGAATGAAAAGTGCATCTTCTAAACTGAAAACTTCGGCAATACAAGCCGCAACATATTCTCCAACGCTATGTCCTATCATTGAGGCTGGATTGATTCCTTTACTAATTAATAATTGAGCAAGTGCATATTCAATTATAAATAAAGCTGGTTGTGTGTAAACTGTCTGCTCAAGTTTTTTTGCAGTCTCTTCATTATTGTCTTTCGGGAATAATAATTCCCGAATATCTAAATCCAAATAAGGATTAAGTATTTCTGCACAATTATCTACAATTTCTCTAAATAATTTTTCCTTATCATATAATCCTTTACCCATATTAACATACTGTGCACCCTGACCCGGAAACATAAATACCAGGTGAGGTTTTTCATTGCTATTAGATTTACCCTTATTCATTCCCGAGTTGATGACTCCGGAAATTTCCTCGTACGCGTCGGTACAATTATCTGCAATTATAAATTGACGCCAATCAAATTCCTTTCTTCCTTCCTGTAAAGTGTACGCAATATCATTAATTGCTTCTGCCGGATTATTTTTAAGATAATCCTTCAATGCATTTATATTATTCAGTAAAGCAGTTTCTGTTTTAGCAGAAACAATGAGGAGATATTTATCCCTGTCTTCTTCACAAGAAAAAGATATGTAAGGAAACTCTTCAAGAATTGCATGAGCATTAGTTCCGCCAACACCGAAAGCACTTACTGCTGCTCTTAATGGACGCTGCATCCCATCTAAACTTGTTAACTTATCTACTACATAAAATGGAGAATTTACAAAATCAATTCTTGGATTTGGTTTTTTATAATGAATTGTTGGTGGGATAACTCTATTATATAATGATAAAGCTGTTTTCAATACTCCAGTTACTCCTGCAGCCGCATCAGTATGCCCTAAATTACTTTTTACAGAACCAATCCCACAAAATTGTTTTGCATCAGTTGTTGTACGAAATGCTTTTTCTAAACTTGCTACTTCAATCGGATCACCAACCGGTGTTCCTGTACCATGAGTTTCAACGTATTTAATTGTTTCTGCTTCAACACCTGCAAGCTGCTGAGCTTTTAATATAACTTCTGATTGACCCTCAACACTGGGAGTCATATATCCGGCTTTATCTGATCCATCGTTGTTTAACGCGACTGATTTAATAACTGCATAAATTGAGTCGCCATCTTTTATAGCTTCATCAAGTCGTTTCATTACAATAATTCCAGCCCCATGACCAAATACTGTTCCCGTTGCATCAGCATCAAAAGCTTTGCAATGTCCGTCTTCTGAACCAATACTTCCATCAACAAAAAAGTAACCTCTTTTTTGAGGGAATGTGATTGATACACCGCCGGCAAGTGCCATATCACACTGTCCGGAAATCAGGTTTTGATATGCTTGCCCGATTGCTACGAGAGACGTTGAGCATGCAGTTTGAACATTAACAGCAGGACCTGTTAATCCAAGTTTATACGCAACCTTTGTCGTTAAAAATGCATTGTCATTTCCTGTAAGTGTGGTATAATCAGTTATCTGATAAGAGTTCGCCATCTCCTCAGTCGCCTCACGATCTTTGAGAACGTTATACATCAAGTAAGTATTTAAACTTGATCCAGCAAAAACTCCAATTGAACCTTTGTAATTGTCTGAACAATATCCCGCATCTTCTAACGCATGCCATGCACATTCAAGAAATAGGCGGTGCTGAGGATCCATAATAGCAGCTTCCCGTGGATTGTAACCGAAGAATTCTGCGTCAAACTTATCAACATTATCTAATACGCCTCTTGCCTTAACGAATTTTAATTCTGAATTAAGATTTCCCTTTGGAAGATATTCAAGTTCTTCCTCTGTAAAGAAAGAAATTGATTCCACACCATCGACAAGATTTTGCCAAAATTCCTGAATGTTATTTGCCTTAGGATATCTGCCAGCCATACCAATGATTGCAATGTCTGTTCCTAATAAATTTCTTTTCTTAAAATTCTTTTGGTCTGAACTTTGGGTTGATTCTAATTTTCTGCCAATAAATTTTGCGAGTGAAGAAATGGTCGGATATTGGAATAGATCAACAATTGAAATACTTTCATGAAAAGTTTGATTAACTCTTATCTGTAATCTTCCCATCAAAAGTGAGTTACCTCCTAAATCAAAAAAGTTATCACTCAATCCTAAATTTTCAATACCTAATAACTCTTTCCAAATCCTAACCAGTCCTTTCTCAAGATCATCCGATTCATCCGTGTTATTTAAGCTGGTTACTTTTTTAACAATTTGATCAGGAACAGGCAGTGCTTTTAAATCTGTTTTACCGTTTGGTGTAAGAGGTATTTTATCAATATTTACATAAAGATTCGGGATCATATACTCAGGAAGAAATTGAGTGAGATGTTTTTTAAGTTGATCATTTGAAACTTCTTCATCGGATACAAGATATGCGATAATACGAATTACATCTTCAGAGTATTTGTGAACGGTTACTACACAATCTTTGATTCCATTGTAATTTCTGATTGAGTTTTCAATTTCTCCTAACTCAATCCTGAACCCTCGTATCTTAACCTGATGATCAATCCTGCCGAGATATTCAATATCATTGTCTTCAAGTCGGCGAGCAAGGTCTCCTGTCTTATAAAGTCTATCTTCTTTAATATCTGAAAAAGGATTAGATATAAAGCGAACTTTATTTAATTCCGGTCGATTTAAATATCCTCTTGCTAAACCTGCGCCGC
>JAVHOU010000172.1:7451-11697 GCA_036170275.1 Ignavibacteriaceae bacterium | reverse complement strand
GAAAGTGCTGTTACAATCTGCCCAACATCTTTTCCACCGGCAGTTGCAAGATGAGGACGACCGCCGCCGCCGCCGCCAACTAATTTTGCAAGCTCACCAACAATTTTCCCTGCACTAAGATTTTTTAATTTTATAAGATCATCTGAAACGACAGCAACGATACCAACCTTATTTTCTATTTGTGCTATTAAAACTCCAACTCCGCTTGTTATTCTATTGCGCATCTCATCACCAAATGATTTTAATTCATCCATTGAACCGGCATGAACTTTGCCTTTATAAATCTTTATTTTTTTTTCTTCAGACGATAATGAAAGGATATGATCAAGTTGTTCAAGATTTTCTTTTACTTTCAACTCGGCAATTTCTTTCTCAAGTTTTTTCTTCACATCAAGCAGTTCTTCAATCTTTTGTTCAGATAATTTTATTTGATCTTCTTGGGAATGGATATACTTTTCAACTCCTGAACCTGTTACTGCTTCAATTCTTCTGACACCACTTGCAATCGAAGCTTCACTTAAAATCTTAAACAAACCTATTTCGGATGAATTATGCACATGAGTTCCACCGCAGAATTCCATTGTAAAATCACCAAACTGTACAACATTAACTTTATCGCCATACTTATCTCCAAAAAACATAAGCGCGCCCATTTTTTTAGCTTCTTCAAAAGGAGTATTGCGATGATGTAATAAGGGTAGATTTCTTCTTAGTTGTTCGTTTACAATAGTTTCAACTTGTTGGAGTTCATCGGAAGTTAATTTTGCAAAATGAGTAAAATCAAATCTTAATCTATCGGGACCAACGTAAGAACCAGCTTGCTGAACGTGTGTTCCCAGAACAGTTCTCAATGCTTTGTGTAAAAAGTGCGTAACGGAATGATTACGCATAATATCCCACCGGCGTATTTCATCAACTTCTATAGAAACTTCTGCACCAATTTTTAACGAATCAGAATTGTTGGAGTTAATAATGTGTATAACTTGATTATCAATCTTAGTAACATCAACAACATCAAAAAAATTATCATCCACAACAAGTCTGCCCAGATCATCAACTTGCCCGCCTGATTCAACATAAAATGGAGATTTATCAAGAATCACTAAGGTATTTTCACCATCCTTTTTAATACCGGTTATCTTAGCTTTACTTTTTAACTCATCATAACCTGTAAATACAGTTGGATTAGAATTAATTAAATCAAATCCAGATAAATCATTTAACGTTACATTAACAGAAGCAAACTTATCTTTTGAGGCTTCGCGACCTCGTTTTTTTTGTCGATTCATCAACTCGTCAAAGCCTTGCTTATCGATTTCCATTCCAATTTCACGAGCCATAACATTTGTGAGATCTACGGGGAAACCAAAAGTATCATAAAGCTCAAAAACATCTTCACCGCTAATTTTAGGAACAAAGCTCATATATTTTTTTATAAACTCAGAATTAAGATCATCAATGTTTATCAAGTCAATTACATTGTCTTTTTCTTCAATTATTAAATCCCAATTGTTTCTATGAAAATTATAATTTCCCAGTGCTTTATAATCTGTGGCAAGTTTAATTTGAAGTGTTAAGTTTGAGATAACTCTATCATTAAATAGAGCTATCCCACGATCGAGAGTTGCATTAAAACTTTCTTCTTCTGCTTTAATTATTTTTTTTACATAATCTTTCTTTTCAATTAACTCAGGAAAAACATCACCCATTGTATATGAAAGAACATCAACAAGCTTATAGAGAAATGGTTTATGCAGATTTATCTTTCTTCCGTATCGAGCAGCTCTTCTTAAAATTCTGCGAAGAACATAACCCCGTCCATCATTACCGGGAACAGCTCCGTCTGCGATTGCAAAAGTTAATGCACGTATGTGATCTGCAATTACGCGCATTGGAATTTTATCTTCTTCTTTATCATATTTTACTTTTGAAAGCTTTACAACCGCATCAATAATTGGAGTAAAAACATCCGTATCGTAATTTGATTTTTTATTCTGAAGCACTGCACAAACACGTTCAAATCCCATTCCTGTATCAACGTGTTTTGCAGGAAGCTCATTTATTTTCCTGGTTTCATCACGGTTGTACTGGATAAAAACCAAATTCCAGATTTCAATACATTCCGGTGAGCCGGCATTTACATAAACGGGATTATCATAATCATCACCAACATTTATATGGATTTCTGAACAAGGACCGCACGGACCAGTTTCACCCATTTCCCAAAAATTATCCTTTTCAGCAAACTTTAAAATATGTTTTGGATTTATATCTGTTTCAGATTTCCAAAACCCGAGCGCTTCATCATCATCTTTATAAACTGTTGCCCATAATCTTTCTTTAGGAAGTTTCCACACTTTGGTTAATAATTCCCATGCCCAGCCAATAGCTTCTTTTTTATAGTAGTCTCCAAAAGACCAATTGCCAAGCATCTCAAAAAATGTATGGTGATAAGTATCGTGACCAACTTCTTCTAAATCGTTATGCTTACCAGAAACACGAATGCATTTTTGTGTATCGGCTGCGCGTTTGTATTCCCTGGTTCCCGTTCCAAGAAAAACATCTTTAAACTGGTTCATTCCGGCATTGGTAAACAGCAGTGTTGGATCATCAAAAGGAACCACCGGGGATGAGAGAACTATACGATGTTCTTTACTCTTAAAAAAATCTAAAAATTGCTGACGAATATGTCGTGATGTCATATTTACCTTTTAAATAATTCGGCTGGTAAAAATAACAAAATGGAACATAAGCATAAACTTTATTATTGTGGCAATATAAAGGAATCCACAGCAGTAAATCTGGCAATATAATTGTGGATTCTAATAATTCTTATAACAAATACTTCATGCAATTATGACAAACGAAAAAAATCAAACAAGTGACAGCGAATTAGTTTTACAGATAACAGGGTATAATGTTACTGCTTATGAGCAATTATACGATCGATATTCCCCAATTATTTATACACTAATTAAAAAAATTATTCCCGATTCCAGGTTAGCACAAAATGTACTTTTAAATGTTTTTGCGGTATTTCTGAAAAGAATAGAGTTTTATGATACGAATCATGATAATGTATTTACATGGCTTGTTCAGCTTACTCGTAATATTTCACTTGACGTATTAAGAAGAACAAGATCCGAGAACGATATTGCTAAATACACTGACGAATATGAGGTTGAGGTAATTCTTCCTAAGCTTTCATCAGTGATTAGTCCAATTACTTTTGATGAAGCATCTGAGAAAATAAAAGTATATAAAAATCATCTTACCGAAGTACAAAATTTAGTTTTGTCTCTTGTTTACTTTGAAGGATTAAATGAAGAAGAAATTGCAAAAAGACTTAACCTTCCAGAAGTAACAATTAAACAGAAAATTCAGAACACAATGGAATCGTTAATGCAGTTATATCGTGGGAATGAAAATTATAGTGCTTCAGGCAATGAAATAATTGATTTAATAAAACTTGATGTTTTGGATTGTCTTTCTGAGGAAGAAAAAAAATATCTTAATAAACTAGAACTAGATAATCCTGACTTTTTGTGGAAAGAATTAGGTGAGTATCAAAATTTAGTCGCACTGCTCTCAACTTCATTACCAATTGATAAACCGCCGGTTGAACTTTCAGAAAAAATCAATCATATTTTTAATAGTGTTTTACAAGGTAAGGAAGAAGACTATGCTATAATTCTTCATCCTGTTATTGCGAAGGAACCGCCCCCAGAAACTAAAGTTTTATCTGAGATTCCTAAGCAGATCGAACATGATTTGGCAATTAAATTTAAAGAACCAGGTCCCAACCAAT
The DNA here is from genome assembly GCA_036170275.1 of Ignavibacteriaceae bacterium. Classification (GTDB taxonomy): domain Bacteria; phylum Bacteroidota; class Ignavibacteria; order Ignavibacteriales; family Ignavibacteriaceae; genus IGN3. Next base: position 7,889 of record JAVHOU010000172.1, on the reverse strand, counting down.
TATTTATTTTGAAAAAACAGGATCCCGCTTATCAACCTCATGAATCAATTTCTCCTTTAGCGAAAGATGAACACAGCATCAAGATATTGGATAGAAACCCGGATGTGAATGCCAATAATATTTTTGTAAATAAAAATGAGCCAGCTATGGTGAAGGAAGGAACACAATCGGTTATTGTAAAAGAAGAAAAGATTATTCAAGAAAAGGTAAGCCAATCCAGTGAGTATAATGCAAATCCAATTGTGAAGAGTAATGAACCCTCAGCATATAGAAAAGAAGTAAAGCCATTATTGGCAAAAGAAGAAAAAGGAATACAGAACAGAATAATTCAACCAACATCAGACAGACTAAATCTTAACGTAAAAAGTGTAGAACCAACGCAGGTAAAAAAAGAAGTTCAGCAAGTTTCTGCAAAAGAAGAAAACGTAATACAAAACA
>JAVHOU010000172.1:0-7351 GCA_036170275.1 Ignavibacteriaceae bacterium | reverse complement strand
AATCTTAACGTAAAAAGTGTAGAGCCAACGCAGGTAAAAAAAGAAGTTCAGCAAGCTCCTGCAAAAGAAGAAAAAGTAATACAAAACAGAGTAATTCATCCAACATCAGATAGATTTAATCTTAACGTAAAAAGTGTAGAATCAACGCCAGCAAAAAAAGAAGTTCAGCAAGTTTCTGCAAAAGAAGAAAATGTAATACAGAATAAGATTACTCCACCCAAAGAAGATAGCATTACTCATAGAACAAAAAATGATCATTCGGTAATAATCGAAAAGATTAGCAAATCAGTTATCAATAATGATAGTAAAATAAAATCACCGATGGTGTCAGATTATCCTGGTATCAAAATGAAAGATCCTATTAATATCGATGAAATAATATCTAGAATTGAAGACGATGAAACAGAAAATGATTTGACAGAAAAAGCGACTACATCCAATGATGAAGTTGTAATGCTCAAGAAAAAATTAAGAAGAAATTATTATTTATTCGCTGGTCTAATTATCATTTTGATTTCAGCAAGTGCCTTTCTTTATATTAAGTTTAACGGCACGCAAGAAAAATCTCTTGATAATAACATCCATACTGTTAAATCTGAAGTTAATGAACAAAGCAATGTAAATAATTTACAAAATTCTCAAGTACCTGTTAACAATAATGAAGTTAAGAAAGAAGATCAAATAGTTAATGCAACACAAACACAATCTCAACAGCCTAATACTTCTTTGCCAGTAATCGAATCTTCGGTGCCGGGGAAAAATAATATTACAGAAACCAACTACACCAAATTAACAAATGACGACAGCGGGCAATTTAAGGAAAGCCAGACTGGTGTTGAAGAAAAAACACTTATGGAAGCACCATTAACAGATGCGAAAAAAGTTAAAGAAGATTCCCATGTTTTTGTTGCTGTTGAAGAACAGCCCGAATTGATCGGTGGGATCAAAGGAATTCAAAGCAAGATAGTTTATCCTGAAATAGCAGCAAAACTCGGCATTGAAGGAAAAGTTTTTGTACAAGCCATAGTGGATGAGAATGGTAATGTTGCTTCAGTTAATACGGTTAAAGGCATTGGAAGCGGATGTGATGAAGCTGCGATGAATGCAGTTCTGAAAAGTAAATTTATTCCAGGCAAGCAAAGGGGTAAGCCAGTAAAAGTACAGGTTACTATTCCAATAGTATTCAAACGTTAACTCCCGAAAAAATAAGACAGTCGGCATACTTTATCTGCAAAGAAGTATTCTATTCGCTTTTTTGAGAGCAAAATAATTGATATAATTATTATTAGTTATATATCAAATTTTATTGCTCTTTAGATTTTTTATTGCTTTTTTAAAAGCGTAGCTATACTTTTATAATAAGAATCAGAAACAAAATTTAAAAAGCCGGACTACATTGGAAACAAAACTGACTGACAGGGAATTGATTGAAAGAGTTATTAATAAAGATTCAAAAGCATTAGAAAATTTATACGATAGATACTCACCTATTTTATTCACATTAGTTAATAAAATTGTTTCTGACAAAATCAAAGCTGAAAATATTTTATCCGATATTTTCGTTATCATCTGGCAGAAAAGTAATCTTTATGATTTTAATGCGCAGAAACTTTATACGTGGTTAATTTTATTAACAAGAAATAAATCCATTGATTTTGTTAAGCGGGAGCGCGGAGAGATAATTGAGGAATATACAGATGACTATGAGAATCAGATTGTCCTTCCTAAAATTTCACCCGAAATATCTTCATTAGAATTAGATGAAGCATTTGATAAAAGAGGAGCATTATATTCCGCAGTAAATCAGCTTACCGAAGCACAGCAGTATGTTTTGTCTCTTGCTTATTATGAAGGATTATCTGAAAAAGAAATCGCGAAGAAACTAAACATTCCTGTTCCTACCATAAAATCAAAGTTAAGAGTAGCGTTAAATAGTATAAGGGAAAATTTAGCAAAGGAGGAAAACCAATGATTGATGAACAAAAAATTATTGGTATGATTCCGGCTAAAGCATTGGGATGTCTTGATTTAGAAGATAACTCAATTCTTCAATCTTATATCGATGAAGGAAATCCTTTTAGTTGGGATGAATTAGGAAAATACCAGAACATTGCTGCAATGTTACCTCTTGCATTGCAATTGGAAATACCCGAGCCTAGATTAAAAGACAACGTAGCTCTAAAACTAATTGAGTTAAGTGAAAAACTTCGATCCAAAAAAATTTTAGAAGAGGAGACAAGTAATATTCCAAACTTTGTTGAAGAAGTAATGGATGACAAACTTGATACCACGAAGGAAAACGTCGATGTAAATGAAAATGATATATTATTTAAAGACAACGCTCCGGTTGAAGAATTTAATCTTGATGATATTAAACTCCCGATTGATGACTTATCAACTTATCCAACTGAAGAACAACTTGGTTCACAAGAAAATAATATTGAAGAAGCAGTATTTAACAACCCAGTCGAGCCTTTAACAGATGAGTTTGTCGGTGTGGATTTTGGAGAAACTATCATTCAGGAAACAGAGACACGACAGGAGGCTGACCATTACGAAGAGACTAACAGTTCACTAAATCCGCAAGCGCAAGATGGTGATTTTGTGGAGGAGAATCCCAGCGAAACGCAAATTTATTTAACTGAAGAAAATAATGAAAGTGTTGTTGAGAATATCGACGCTAATGAATCATTAGTTGAAGAATCCGTCAAACAGGATATTTCCAAAGTAAACGAGGAAGAGATAACTTCTAAACTTGTTACAGATGACATAAAATCTTTTGAGGACAATTCTGGTGTTATAAAACCAATAGACATAAGCAAGAAAACACTAAACGAAAAAATCTATAAGGCATTAGAACAGGATTTTGATTCTTTAAAATCCAGCGTTGATGAAATTGAACGAAAGAATTTCAAGAATCTAATGTGGGCTTACATTGCAATAGCGGCTTTGCTTGCTCTTTTGATTTTCGCCTTCTTTAAATTTACTTCAGATATTAAATCACTTGAAAATGAAGTTAAGGATATGAAAAAGAAAGTTACATCTGATTTAATTTATGATAATAAATTTAACTCTGATTCTTCTTCCCATTCCTAAATTCAAAAGCTGCAAGAAAAATTATCCCCAAAGAAATTAGAAGAATTATCCAAAAATCTTTTAGCAGCCGATATGCGGATTCTAAAAACAATATTAATGTTACATTGCCTCTAAAGATCAACAATAAAATTGCCGCTAATATTATAATAATTGATAACACAAATACAAATTTGTTTGTGTTTCCAATCAGTTTTGTAAACAATAAAGCAAATCCTACGATAGCTAATGCAGCCGGGAAAATCATTTTTTCCGGTTCAAGAAATTCGAAAATAGTTGAAGCAAAAAGTATTGCACCAATTTGAAATGCAAGTGCTCCTGCGAAAATTCCAAAGTTGTATTTTTTAAGAAATGAATTATAAAAGATGCTTATTCCCCAAAACATTAATACGTAGGAAATAAATTTATTCCAGGTAAAATTTATTAATCCAAATATTTTAAGTATTAGTGACACTAATAAAAATAATAACAGATAAAAATTAGTCGATCTAAACCTGGTCACAAAATTCTTTGCCCCATACTTGATGCGACTAAATCAGCAGCAAACACCGCACTGCTGTTATGCAAATCTAAAATTGGATTTACTTCCGCAACCTCAAGAGAAGACATACAACCGCACTCTGCAATCGACTCCATAAGTAAATGTGCTTCTCTGTAATTCAATCCGCCGGGAACCGGTGTACCAACTCCGGGCGCAAAATTGGGATCAATGCTGTCAACATCAAAACTAACATGAATATGATCAACCTTTTCTTTAAACTGTTTTAAAACACGACTTATAATTCTATGTATTCCAAGTTTATCAACATCGCTCATAGTATAAACATTGAGGTTTAATTTTTTTATGTTCAGTCTTTCAAGCGGGTCAATACTTCTGGCGGCAATCACAGTGCAATTTTCTGATTTTAATTTTGGTGAAAATCCATAAAGAGTAACAAGTTTTGTGTAACCTAATCCCAAAGAAGCAGCAAGCGGCATTCCGTGTATATTACCGGATGGAGTTGTTTCATCAGTATTCATATCAGTATGCGCATCAATCCAGATTACACCAAGTCTTAAATTATTTTTTTTACAGTGAGATGAAATCCCGGCAATGGTGCCAAGTGCCATTGAATGATCTCCACCGAGACAAAGAGGAAATTTGCTTTGCTCTAAAACTTTTTCAACTCTTGCTGCAAGGATTTCTGAAGTTTTAAGAATTTCATTAAGGTATCTTAGTTTTGGATTACCGGACTTCTGTTTTTCCATTATTTCGATTGTAATATCCCCTGTATCTTCAACCTTGTAACCAAGCTTTGTAAGCTTGTTTTCTAATCCTGCAATACGCAATGCAGAAGGACCCATATCAACGCCGCGTCTTCCAGAACCAAGATCCATCGGGAAACCAATTATAGTAACAGTCTGCTGCGTTTTTACATTCATAAAATTCTTTTTAAATAGTATAAAATCTTTTTAATTAAGTTAAAAAGATTAGGTTAAATATACTATTTGGAATGTTTTAATTTTTCCCCGCCAAATTTTATAAATGCTTAACAGCAGTTATGTAATTTTCGTATGCATATCTATTACTTAATTACATTCTCACTTGTAATTGTTTGTTTTTTTATCTTCTTTTGAACGGAATAATTATTGATGTTTTAATAACACAGCAGGAGGAGAATTAGATGCTTAAAATAAAAAGTTTTCTCTTATTTTTTTTCTTTCCTATAGTTTTATTTTTACAGTTTACAACAAGCTGTAACACAACCGAACCGGATGACAAACCACCAGTAGAACCAGACAGCACTACCCAAAACTTTACATTTGAGACATTTGAGTTTGGTGATGGATTTGAATCTAATGAATTAAATGATGTTTGGATATTTAATGAGAATAATATCTGGGCTGTTGGATATATAAGAGATATTGTAACCAATAATAAAACAGTAAATATTATACGTTGGGATGGAAGCAAATGGTTTGGCTTTGGAGATTATCTTACAACATCAGGTCTAACGGGTATTTGGGCGATTGATACAAATAATATTTATTTAGCTTCAGGAGTAATAAGGAAATATGAAAATGGAGTGATAAAAGTAATAGATTTAACTCATTTAAGTTTTACAACAGGTCAAGCCATTTACAAACTCTGGGGCTCGAGTGAGAGTAATATTTTGGGAGTAGGACCAAACAGTACAATTGTTCATTATGATGGAACGGCTTGGAGTAAAATAGATTTTGAACAAGGATGGAGATTTGATGCAATAACAGGCTCTAAGCAAACAGGGATTGCTTATGCAAGTGCAACAAACCAGCAGTTTAATACAATAATAGTTGAACTGAAAGGCAACAATGCTAACGTTATTTACAACAGTGCAACTGATCCGAATAATTTAACTTCATTCTCTATAAAACTACTAAACGAACAGGAACTCATTCTGGCTAGAGAATATGTATGGACATTTAATATTAACACAAAAGAAACAAAAATACTTTATTCACTGCCGCCCAGTTCATATGCAGCAAGATCAGCTTTAGTTAGTCCAATTGATATTTATTTTTTTGTTAAGCCTTATGAACCCGGTGAAAATCTTTTACACTATAATGGGAAAAGATATGCACTAATAAATTTCAGTAACAGGAATTCAGTTATTTACGGAGGTGTCTATGCAATAAAAGACCTAGCAGTAATGACAGGTTTTTCAAATAACAAAGGATATTTAGTAAAAGTTAAAAGGGTAAAATGACAGATTAAAAACATTTTAATTAATTGGGTGGTGTTTGCAGCACCACCCTTAAGTAGAAAACCCAAAGCCTCGTCAGCTTTTTACTCTTTTTTAAGAAGAATGGTTTTCTTGTTTTAAACCTAATAAAAAGGAGAATATTATGAAACTCCAAAATTTTCTGATGATAGTTATAATTTATTTATACGCTATTAATTCAAGCTATGCACAATGTCCAGGTCGGGGCGAGTTAAAAATTTGTGTGGAAAATCCAACTTCAAATAAATTCTATTTATCAATTGAATCTTCAGGTTATTGCTGGGATTATATCAGTTCACAGATTGTGCTTGTCCCAAATTATGAAAGATCAATCGATTCTGTAATTGGTCACTATAGCTTTGATGCTCCTAAGAGCAAAGATAACAATATTGATCTTATTCCGTGGGGTAAATTAAAAATTAAAATTGTGAGTTATGATAATTATGGGTCTGCTAGATTTGTTAAAAGGTTTTATCTAGATCTTAGAGATGAAAACTGGAGTCAGGGCATTACTTATTCTGATTACCAGAGAGATACCTGGATAATGATCGATCAAAGTGCAAATGATGAAAATGGATTCGTATATCTACGTGGTTTCAGTAGCAATGGGTTTGAATTAATACGGGGTATTGCTGATGATGATTCTAATAGTACTATTAATATTTGGACATTCTTGGGTATTCAAAGTAATAATACAAGCAACTTTAAAGTGCCGGTAACATTGTTTAATAAAATCGAGAATACTGACACAAGCTTTGGATATTTAAGCGCTAATGGAAATCAAGTTAGATCCGGTAATGAGGAACCTTTTAAGTTTAATGTTAATCAGACGATTACCCACGGAACTTTAGATACTAATTTTGCTAGCAAAAGGCATTACTCATTTGAGTGGACAAATTCAGATTTTATTACTCCATCAAGTAATCAAAATTTTTATGATGGGAATTTCAATTTTACAACTGTAATAGATCAACAGTTTAAATCTATCACCCGCAACTTCCACCCTGTTTACCCGCTAACGATAAAAAACAGTCTTGACGAGCTTGGTGGAATAAGTGTTGACAACATTTACTTTAAAGATCCAACAACTACAAACAATTATGAAACCAAACCCGCAACTGGAAGTGGGTTTTATAAAGATAATGCATTCAACGATTTACACATAGATTTACCTCCATTGACAAATCAAAAATATGGTGCAAAAGCAGTAAATACTATAAATTATAATGGAAGGAATTATCAATACTCTAGTGGTGATTTTTCAACCGAAGGTACCGACTTTATTATTACCTCACCAACTACAAAAGTTGCACATTATAAAGGCACGCAGTTATCAAACACTGCAAATGCATTTAATAGTAACAGCCAGCGTAAGTACGTAAAAACAGATGACGAATATCTGCATCTTGTCTATGAATCTATGGGTTCCGTTTGGTATGAGGTTAGTCCGGATAATGGTGCCACCTGGTATATTCAAAACAACGGAAAACCAATATCTACGGTAGGTACGATAGGTA
>JAVHOU010000171.1:0-11761 GCA_036170275.1 Ignavibacteriaceae bacterium | reverse complement strand
CTTGAAGTATCCGCTTCCTGCAAAAATTGTTTTTTCTTTTAATCTGGATCAGATGAACATTCCCAAGGTTTTTAATGATGATCCAAATTCTGATCAACCGAAAAAGAAGAATAAGAGATTAAACTCAACTACAAAAGGTCAGGTGACTATATTTTATTCTAATTACATAATAAATAAAGGCATACCGGATTCGATCTTTGAGGATAAGATCAATAAAAAATAATAAGAGATTTTTTAGATTTGATAGCAGGAGGTTAGTAATCTATTTTAAACGTATCTCCATAGTTTGGTTTTCAGTATTAAATAGAAATTTTGCATCCTTCCAGGAAGGCTGACCAAAAGTACCGCGGGCATTATTTGAAAAACCATAATCTTCGGTGGGAATACCTAAAAAATTTGTATCTAAATCATCATCGGCATCTTCATCATGGAATGCTTTAACCGCGTATTCACCAAATGGCAGATCTGGAAATTCTACTGTGATATAATTCTGAGTTACAGAAATATCTTTTCCAATAAAAGGTTTATCATCCATTTTATAGTTTTCCAACGAGTTACATAAAGCAATTTTTAATTTACCTTCGTTAGTTTTTATTCCATCAAACTTTACGATTAGTTTTCCCCTTTGTTTGATACCCTGATCTGAATTTGCTATTAGTAAAACACTTTGAAATAAAAATAATATTATAAAAAAAGATATCTTCATTTTCCGCTAAATCTCTCTATTCATATTTTTTAAAAATAACCGTTGTATTATGACCACCAAAACCAAAAGCATTGCTAATGGCATAATTAACTTTTCTATCCTGCGGTTTATTAAATGTATAATTCAAATCGCATTCTGGATCGGGAGTAGAAAAATTAATTGTTGGCGGGATCTTATCATTAACAATAGCAAGAATTGATGCAATCGCTTCAACTGCACCGGCTGCACCAAGCAAATGTCCAGTCATACTTTTAGTTGAAGACAGATTTATCTTATATGCATAATCTCCAAACACATTTTTGATCGCCTTAGTTTCACCAATATCTCCTAATTGTGTTGATGTCCCATGCATATTAACATAATCAATTTCTTCAGGTTTAATATCAGCCCGTGAAAGAGCCATTTTCATGGAAAGAATTGCTCCTGTACCTTCCGGGTGCGGGGCTGTAATATGATAAGCATCTGCGGATAAACCTGCGCCAATAATTTCTGCATATATCTTTGCATCTCTTTTTATAGCGTGTTCAAGTTCTTCAAGAATAAGTGCACCACTTCCTTCGCCCATCACGAATCCATCACGAGTGGCATCAAATGGACGGCTCGCAGTTTCTGGTGAGTCATTTCTTGTGGATAAGGCTCTGCTTGCGTTAAATCCGCCAACGCCCAATTCACTGATTGAAGCTTCACTTCCTCCGGTAATCATTACGTCTGCCATTCCATATTTGATGAGAAGAAAACTGTCAATCATATTATTATTTCCTGTAGCACATGCAGAAACCGTGCAATAGTTTGGACCTCTAAAGCCATATTTCATTGAGATGTGTCCCGCTGCAATATCAGGTATAAGCATTGGAATAAAGAAAGGAGAAATTCTGTCGGGTCCTTGTTCACGATTAATAACAGCTTGGTTGTAAAAGGTTTGTATTCCACCGATACCGCTTCCAAAGATCACACCAATTTTATTTTTTTCTTCTTCTGAAAGATTCTCAGGTTTTAAATTACTGTCCTCAACACATTGTAGTGCAGCAACAAGTGCATATTGAGCAAAAGGGTCTAAACGACGAACTGTTTTTTTATCAAGATAATTATTTGCATCAAATCCTTTTAGTTCGCATGCAAATTTTGTTTCTACTTTTGAGGTATCAAATTGTTTTATATAAGCAGACCCGCTTTTTGACTCCATCATCCCGTTCCAGAAATCATTAACAGTTAACCCAATGGGAGTTAAAGCACCCATTCCTGTTACAACAACTCTTCTGTTTTTGTCAGCCATTTAAATCCTCTTTTAAGATGAAAAATTTTAAGTTCGAATGAATAAATTTTAGATATAAAAATAATGAAATTTAAGCAAAAGCTTTAACGAAATTTGATACACTAAATTGATTGAATTGGCAAAGAATAAAGTTTAAAATTTATCAGAAGTAAGTCTAAATATCGTCCAATCATTAAGAGGGATTGCACCAATTTTTTTATAAAAATTAATTGCCTGCTTATTCCAATCTAAAACCGACCATTCAACTCTTCCGTAATTACGTTCTTTCGCTAAAAAAATTATTTTATTCAACAAAGCCTTACCAATGCCTTTTTCTCGAAACTCTGGTTTAACATAAAGGTCTTCAAGATAAATTCCCGGTTTACCTAAAAAAGTTGAAAAGTTTTTGAAGAATAAAGCCTGTCCAACAATTTGTCCATCATATTCAGCAATAAGAATTTCTACAAATTTATCTTTGCCAAAAAGTGTTTTGTTTAAATCTACTTCTGAAGTTTTAATCTGATCTGAAAGTTTTTCAAACTCAGCTAATTCTTTTATTAAGGAAAAAATTGATGGGACATCTTTTTTAGATGCAGATCGTATTAGAATTTTTTTATCCATAATTTTTATTTTGTTGAAAATGGAAGATTTTCTTTTAAAATATCTTTTATTCTGTCGAATGGAATTCTAACTTCCAACTCACCCATTGCATAGGGAGCTATTTCATAAGGATCAAATTGAAGGACTAATGCACCCGGAATTATGTAAAAATCCTGATCTGGAAGAATATTAATTTCATCTTCAAATAATCCTGCGTCTAAAAGTGATGTTACATGAAAGGTATCAATAAAGGCTTGCTCACATTCGTAGCTTAGTAAATCAAAAGAACTTTCGTTAATAATATCCTCGAGAGTTAAAACTTTTCCATCATTCAATCTTATATTGTAACCAAGAGAGTAATAATTGCCGTGTGCACCGCCGGTAAATTGATAATGATCCAGAGAAATACTTAAAAAAGTTTTGGAATTATATTTCACTTCAAAACCTGTTTCAAAACTGTAACTAACGCCATTAATATTTGAAGTCATTTCAACCGTATCTGCAATTAATTCATCGTACCACATAATCGATTGTTGAAATTCATCAGATAGAAAAGAATTAATTTTATTTTCAACCAATGTATTATCCATATTTTTTATTTGAGGATAATAAATATTTATAAATGCTGAACTGTCCGGTAAACTTTTTGTGTAATTAATTGTTTTTATTTCAATAGTATCAGTTTCTACTAAATCAATATGATTAAAATTGTGTGTAAATCCGAGAATGACATTTGAGGAAATTAAAAATATAATTATGGCAAAAATATTTTTCATCTAAAACAATCCTTCCTTTCAATTAAGATTCAGAACGTTTTAATTTCTTTTCATTCAATAACTTTTCCAGATATAAAACTGCCACAGAAAAAACATAACCAAAACCTAACCCAATTACTGCACCACCAATAACGTCTGACGGATAATGCAAACCAAGATAAACTCTGGATATAGCTATTAATGTTGCAGTTATAAATAAAATCCATTTTAATTTGGGAAATAACCGGTAAAAAAACATTGCTGCAGCAAAATTATTTAAAGCATGATTAGAAGGGAATGAAAATGTTCCGCTGCAGCCAATTGGAATTAGTGCATCAGTTAAAACGGTGCAAGGGCGTGGGCGAGCAAAAAATTCTTTTAACAACCTATATCCCGTTTGATCTGTTACGACTATAAGTAATAACACACCTGCAACAGCAAGTTTTCCTTTTGTTCCGCCTTTAGTCCAACTTATGCCTAACAGTATTACGTAAGTGATATACCAATTATTTACATTCGTGATAGTAGAGAAAAATTTATCTAAAAAAACAAGAGATATGGTATGATTGAAAAAGTAAAAAATGTTTAAATCAATTGAGTAAAAAAAATCTAACATAAAAATAGTTTAAAATTGTTATCCTAAAATAAAAATCATAAAGTAATTTATCATTATAATTATGTAAATTTACTATTATTTAAGAGTAAAAATATGAGACGCAGCAAAACACTCGTGGATTTCATATTAAGTGGTGATCATTCGTTAAATACTGAGAGTTATATGAAAATTAAAGAAGAAACAGAAAAATATTTAGTTACTCCTCTTAAAGTAATTGCTTTAATGGTTGCAATTTCCGGAATCTTTGCAATGATATTTGAGGTTAGACATCACGCTGAGTTTTCAGTGCAAATATATTTTGTAAGATTATTAGCTACTCTTGTAGCCTTCATTGTTCTGCTATTCTTAAATTCAAAAAATGCTACAAAGCACTCAATTATACTTGTTCACATCTTGTTGTTAACTATTATCGCTTCCTCTGGAATAATGATATTATTAATTCCGAGCTCTCTTATTGTTAATAGTCAGATTGTTGGATTAATGATATTTACTTCAGCAATGTTTCTTAATTGGGAGATTAAGAATCAAATTCTTGTGGCGATTTATTACAACATAGTTTTTGCTGTTGCGATATTATTCAATGACCAGAAAATTTATTTTCTTCCCAATATGTTTGAGTCCTTGATTTTTGTTCTGTTCTTAAGTTTACTTTCGGTGATTGGCAGTGCAATAAATTTTAGGATGAGATTGCAAATTGCAGAAAATGCATTTAAGACAGAGATTTCCGAAAAAAAATTCAAAGCAATTTTTGATAACTCTATTGATGGAATATATCAATCAACAAATGAGGGAATCTTTTTAACAGTCAATCATGCTTTAGTTAAAATGCTGGGGTATGATATTAAAGAGGAGTTGTTGCTAACTAACGTCAACGATTATTATAGAAATCCAGAAGACAGAGAAAAATTATTGTCAGATCTTAAAAAGAAAGGATCGATTGAAGATCATCTGCTTCATCTTATTGATAAGAACAAAAAGGAATTAATCGTAAAATTAAACGCCCGGATGGTAACTGATAATGATAAATTAAAATATTATTTTGAAGGCACCATGCGTGATGTTACCGATGAACTTATTGCGCAGGAAAAACGAATAAAAGCTGAGAATGAATTAAAATCAGAAAAAGAAAAATCCGATGCACTTGCAAAAGAAGCTTTAAAGTTGAGTAATGCAAAAAGTAGATTCCTCGCAAATATGAGTCACGAAATACGCACTCCGATGAATGGCATTCTGGGATTTTTATCATTGATCGAATCCGATTCATATTCGAATAAAGAAGAACTGAAAAATTTTGTTAAAAATGCTAAGCTATCAGCCGAATCACTGCTTGAAACGATTAATGCTGTTTTAGATTTATCAAAAATTGAAGCAGGCAAACTTGAACTTGAAAAACTTAACTTTAATCTCAAAAAAATTATTGATCAGGCAATTTCAATTGTATCGCCAAAAGCTAAAGAGAAATCAATAAATATTGTTGTTGAAGCATCAGATCCGAAAGAACTTAATTTTGTCGGTGATCCAACAAAAATAAGACAAATATTTCTTAATCTACTTGGTAATGCTGTTAAGTTTACAGAACAAGGTGATATAAAAATTACCGTTAAAACTGAAAAGCTTGATGAAGATAGAGTAAAGATTTTTAATTCTATTATTGATACGGGGATTGGAATTCCTGCTGATAAAATTAATGACTTATTCAAACCATTTTCTCAGATTGATGGAACGGAAGGAAAAAATTTTGGCGGCACTGGTTTGGGGCTGGTAATTTGTAAGGAGTTCACTAATCTGATGCAAGGTGATATTTCGGTAGAAAGTATAAGCGGGGCAGGAAGCAGATTTAATTTTAGTGTGGTTGTTAAACAGCAACTCATCTCAGCCGATCAATTACAGCAGGTTACAGATAGCAATCTTGAAAATAGTAGATATGCTAATCCAATATCAGAAACTGATTTTAAACTGAATTCTGAAAAACGGAAGAACTTTAAAATTCTGCTTGCCGAAGATAATCTTATAAATCAAAAAGTAGCGATAAGGACTTTAAACTCTGCTGGTTATCAGGTTGATGCGGTAATGAATGGAGAACAAGCGATTCGCGAATATTCTCAAAAAAATTATGATCTGATTTTGATGGATGTTCAAATGCCTGAAATAGATGGGTTCACTGCAACAAAAAAAATCCGGGCAATGGACTCGACTAAAAAAGATGTTCCCATAATTGCTTTAACCGCCCACGCATTAATGGGTGATAGAGAAAAATGCTTGGAAGCCGGTATGAATGAATACGTTTCGAAGCCTGTTGTTGCTAGTGAGATTATTCGCATAGTAGATAAATTATTAAAGTTAGATCAGATTACTACTACGGTAACAGTACAAGACAATAAAGAAAATGTACTATTTGATTTTGAAAGACTTAAAGAAATTAGTTTAGGTGATACTGTTTTTGAAAAAGATCTTCTTGGCGATTATATAATTGATGCGGAACTAAAACTTCAATCTTTACGCGAGTATGTATTGACAGAGGATAAAACAAAAATTATTGATGTTGCACATACTCTAAAAGGATCAAGCTATTCCGTTGGTGCATTAATAGTTGGTAATGAAGCTCTCGGGATAGAACTATCGGCAAAGAATAATGATATTGAGAGTGTGGAAGAAAGATTAACAAAACTCGCAAAGTCGATTAAAGAAACTCGTGAAATTCTTAAGGATAAGATTTAAAATATTCTAGAGATGACATCTTTTAAAAAGATGTCATCTCTTCTTATCAAATTCTCTAATTATAATCCTTTAAAACTTTTCTAATTATTTCCAGAGCAATATCAATTTCATCTTTTGTAATTACTAATGGTGGTGCAAATCTAATAATATTACCATGAGTTGGTTTTGCAAGCATTCCATTTTCCTTCAGAGCAACACAAACATCCCAGGCAGTCTTTCCGCTTTTTGATGGTTTGATTACGATAGCATTTAATAAACCTTTTCCTCTAACCAAAGTAAGATGTTCAAACTCATCCACCATTTTTTGAACTTCTGCTCTAAAGTAATTACCAAGTTTAAAAGCATTTTCTGCTAACTTTTCTTCAATCAAAACTTTTAGAGATGCTATTGCAACTCGTGCAGCAAGTGGGTTTCCGCCAAACGTTGATCCATGCTGCCCGGGCTTTATCGTAAGCATAATTTCATCATTTGCTAAAGCTGCAGAAACGGGCATTGTTCCACCTGATAAAGCTTTACCAAGTATCAGAATATCCGGTTTAACATTTTCATAATCCGATGCGAGCATCTTACCTGTTCTTGCTAATCCTGTTTGAACTTCATCACAAATGAGAAGTACATTTTTAGATTTACAAAGTTCCTGTGCTTTCTTTAAATAACCATTATCAGGAACGAAAACACCTGCTTCGCCTTGTATTGGTTCAACTAAAAATGCCGCAACGTTCGGATCTTCCAA
The DNA here is from genome assembly GCA_036170275.1 of Ignavibacteriaceae bacterium. Classification (GTDB taxonomy): domain Bacteria; phylum Bacteroidota; class Ignavibacteria; order Ignavibacteriales; family Ignavibacteriaceae; genus IGN3. Next base: position 4,381 of record JAVHOU010000171.1, on the reverse strand, counting down.
TGCTTTTTCTAATGCAGCAATATTGTTATAAGGAATCTTTTCAAATCCTGGGACGTAAGGACCAAACCCATCATAACATTCTGGATCAGTGGAAGCAGAAACAGCCATCATTGTTCTGCCGTGAAAGTTTTCATTAGCTACAATAATTTTTGCTTCATACTTTTTTATTCCTTTAACTTCATAAGCCCATTTACGAGCAAGCTTAACTGCAGTTTCATCACCTTCAACACCTGTATTCATAGGAAGGACTTTATCGTAGCCGAGTAGTTCTGTAATATATTTTTCATATTCACCTAAAACATTATTATAAAATGCTCGGGAAGTAAGAGTAAGTATGCTTGCTTGTTCAACCATAGCCGCGGTTATTTTAGGATGGCAATGCCCTTGATTAACCGCTGAGTATGCTGAAAGAAAATCCAAATATTTTTTCCCTTCAACATCCCAAACCCAAACGCCTTTACCTTTTGCAATCACAACTTCAAGCGGATGATAATTATGAGCACCGTATTTTTGCTCAAGATCCATATAATATTGTGAGTTCATAAGCTTTCCAATTTTGTTCGAATGATTAAAAATTTGTGCTGAAAAATTAGCCGTTAAAGGTTGAATTAACAAACTACAAATGTAGGGATCGAACTCCCGTCCGATCCGGATTAAAACAAAAATACACGGAATGGACAGGAGTCCATTCCCTACAAAATAGAAATTCGCTTGTCATTTCAATCCTAATTCATCAGCAGAGAAATCTAGAAGTAATTTGTCAGCAGATTTCTCAGTCGAAAACTTCTTTGAAATGACTTTTACTTCCCCAACTGCAATTTCTTTTTTGTATAAAACTTTTGCAAAGTATAAAATGCCTGTTTCTTAAATCCATCATTAGATATCAATCCTTTGCGGTTATAATAATCCTGAATGTTTGGCAGCGGTCTTCTTGGTGAATGAAAATCATATAGTATCCACGGACTCATTCCCCTGAGAAACTCAACCTTGCTAAGCATATTAATTTGCTCACGGTAAATTGCATTCTGAAATTCTTCAGTCCATCTTGTTTGTTCATCACCGTGTAAACCATATTTTGCATCGCCGCCAAACTCACTGATAATAAGCGGTTTATTAAAATTAGTTTTCCAGCTAAAATCTTTTATCTCATCTATTGAATGAGAATACCATCCCAAATATTCATTCGCACCAATGACATCAAGCTGTTCTGAAAGAGGATCATCCACAGTTATTATTTTATCTTTGTATGTTAATTCGGTTGCAGCAGAAATCAATCTTGTCGGATCAAGATTTCTTGCTTCAGTAATAAGTCCTGTTAAAAACTTTAACCTGCTTTCACCGCGTGGAGTTTCATTTGCAATAGACCAGATAATTACTGAAGCCCGATTTTTATCACGGTCTATCATTTCCGAAAGCTGCTGCGATGCGAGTTTGTAAGTTTCAGTGTTATCCCAGAGTATCGTCCAGTAAACAGGAATCTCAGACCAGATCAGCATTCCCATTTTATCTGCCATTCTTATTATATGTTCATTGTGCGGATAATGTGCAAGCCGAACAAAATTACATCCAAGCTCTTTTGCAGATGAAAGAAGTTTTTCTGCATCTTCAATCGAATAAGCTCGCCCACCTCTGATCGGAGATTCTTCGTGCATTGAAATGCCACGCAGAAAAATTGATTTACCATTTAACCTAATATCTGTTCCATCAACTTCAATTTTTCTAAAACCTATTTGATCAACCAACTTATCTTTATCTGTTTCTATTATTACATCGTAAAGTTTTGGTGATTCCGGTGACCAGTAATCTAATTTCTCGCTAAATGTAAAATTGCAGTAACCTGTGTTATCAGTAACAAATGTTTTTTCTATTTCTGCTTCAGGAATTTTTACTTTTACATTCTGTGCAGATGTTACTCCGGCTAATTTAATCCATCCTGTAATTGTGCTGGCTTTTTTAGTATCAAGCTGTATAAAATAATCAGCAATAAATTCTTCCGGCACTTCTACAAGATAAACATCGCGGGTAATGCCGCCGTAATTCCACCAATCTGTATTTAATGTGGGAACTCCATCACGAACTCTTTTATTATCCACCTTAACAACTACAAAGTTATTACCGCTTTTGACTTTAGATGTTATTTCAAAATTAAATACTGTAAAACCGCCGGTATGACTGCCGATCTTCTCACCATTCACATACACAATGGCGTTGTAGTTAATAGCTCCAAAATAAATAAATAATCGTTCGCCGGATTTTATTTGATAATCAAATGACTTTTTATACCACACTGTGCCTTCATAAAAGAAAAGATCTTTGCGCTGAGTGTTCCAATCGCCGGGTACGTTTAGCTTTTCAGATTTATCAAAATCATATTCCACAAGATCTGATTTTGATTTAGGTTTTGCATCCTTAAAATATCCGTTGGGATTTTCTTCATACCTGTAATTATAAAAACCATTTTCGTAGGGATCGATTATTATAGACCATTGACCGTTAAGCGATATTGTATTGCGGTTTGTAACGTTTATTATCTGATGCTGTGATTGTGCAGTAAAAGATAAAGCGATAGTAAATAATAAAATCATTCTCATTTGATTTTTAGCCAATAAGTGTTAAATAAATTTACCAAATATTAAACGGAAAATCTTTTAGAAGAATTACATAATAGACAAATATAATAGCTGATTTATTCTCATTAAGAATTTGACAAAAAATGGATAATGATTGCAAGTGCGCACTTAACACACACCTTATTTCACTTGTTTATCCAATGCCTCTTACTTAATTTTTCAATGAAAATTTTAGATAAAAAAATGTTGTTTAATTAAATTAAAAGAGACTTTATGAGATTTTTTTTCAAAATTTTATTGTTTGTAACCTCAATTTACTCGGCTTCATTTGCACAAATCGTTTTTACGGATCCAACTTATCCAACTCAGTATGATAGTATTGTTGTCTTTTTTGACGCAACTCAACCCGGTGCAACCGCACTGTTAAATTATACCGGAACAGTTTATGCTCACACGGGTGTAAATACAAACCTTGGAACTTGGCAGCACGTAATCGGTACTTGGGGTCAGACTAATCAACCGGCATTAACAAGATTAGGAGCAAATTTTTACAAGCTAACTATTGGGTATCCAAGAACATTTTATTCTGTTACAAATCCATCCGAAAAAATTCTTAAACTCTCAATGGTTTTTAGAAGCACTGATGCAACCAAGCAAACGAGTCCTGATATTTTTATTGATTTGTATTTACCTGGATTAACCGTAGTTGTTCAAAATCCTGAAGTATCAGTTAAGTTCGGTAATCCTCAGCGTTCGCCAGCATTTGTTAAGGAAGGAGAAACTGTTCCAATTAATATTAATGCTGTTGAACTTGGCACCAAAGTTACAAGCCTTACTCTCTCAGTTGATGGAAATCAGGTTGCACAAACAAATACAAAAAATTTAAGTTATAATTTCGTTTATTCTAACTTCTCAACTGGTGTGCATAATGTTAAAGTAATTGGAATTGATACAACAGGCAGTATAGATTCAACATCATTTATGATGTTTTCAAATCCTGCATTTACTAATGCGCCTTTGCCAAATGGATTAAGGACCGGAATTAATTATACTAGTGCAACAACTGCAACTCTTGCACTTTTTGCACCATATAAAGATTTTATTTATCTGCTTGGTGATTTTAACGATTGGAAAGTTGAAACAAATTATTTTATGAATCGTGATTCTGTAAACGCTGATAGTATAATTTGGTGGAGTGATTTAACATTAAGCCCGGGTGTAGAATATGCTTTTCAATATTTCGTTGATGGAAAGATAAGAATAGGTGATCCGTTTTCTGAAAAAGTTCTTGATCCCTGGAATGATCAATACATTACTGCAATAACGTACCCCAATTTAAAACCATATCCCGCTGGTAAGACTGAAAGTCTTGTTAGCATCCTTCAAACGGCACAATCACCATATCAATGGCAGGCAACAAATTATCAAAAACCACCAAAAGAAAAATTAGTTATCTACGAACTGCTTGTACGGGATTTTTCTTCACTGCACAGCTATCAGTTTTTAATTGATACTTTGTCATATTTAAAATCGCTCGGAGTAAATGCAATTGAATTAATGCCGATCAATGAATTTGAAGGAAATATTAACTGGGGATATAGCCCAAGCTATCATACTGCAGTCGATAAGTATTACGGTACTGCAAATAAATTAAAAGAATTTATAGATGTTTGTCACCAAAATGGAATTGCAGTGATACTTGATATAGTTTTAAATCATGCCTTTGGCCAAAATCCATTAGTAAGTATGTATTTCGATGGTTACTATACCATCGGGAGCAATTCAGGTATCAAAACAACTGCTAATAATCC
>JAVHOU010000170.1:0-11820 GCA_036170275.1 Ignavibacteriaceae bacterium | reverse complement strand
TAACAATGCCAATTATGTCTCCGTTAGCTGATCTTGCCGGAGTATCAAGACAAACAGCGATACTTGCTTTTCAGTTTGGAGAATACACAAATATTATAATCCCAACTTCTGCTGTAACGATGGGTGCACTTTCGATGGCAAAAGTTCCCTGGGAAAAATGGGCAAAGTGGGTTATTCCATTACAAATAATTCTTATGCTTTTGGGATTGCTTTTACTTATTCCACCAAATTTGATGGGATGGCATTAAAGTTTTTAACTAATTAATTGTTCAATCATTATTTAAGAGGTGTGTTATGAGAAAACTATTACTTTTCGGAGTCATTGTTTTTGGTTGTATTATTGGTTCAAACAAACCATTACATGCACAAGTTGTCGATTTGTACTTAGATAAAATTAATGTCTATGTAAGTGATTATGGTAGAGTTTCTATCTATTCATTACCAGATACAATTCGTCAATTATATAGAGCTTCATTACTCGTTGGAACCGGACCTGATGCAGTTTTTGATCTTACTTATGATCTCGATATTGAAGAACCAACTACATTATTGGCAAGTCCAACATTTGGAGACTATGAAATTTATGGAAGTTATAATAATTATTATTCAGGTTTACCACCAAATGTGCTTGAGAAAGAAAATGTTTATTGCTGGCAAAATCTTAATTCGTTTATAATAAAATATACTGTAATAAATCGCGAAGCTAGTGCTATCGATGCTATAAATGGTTGGGAATTTCTTCCAAGGATTGAAAATACTCGAAGTGGTGGAGATACAGTTTCTTATTCATCACAAAGTAAAATTATTATTGCAAAAAATATAAAAGCTGTTGGATTTAAACCGTTGTCTGAAAATTTAAAATCTCTAGCTGCTTTTTATTATTATACTGGTTATGAGGCAGACACATTATTTTATGATAGGTTAACTTATAATTCTTTTGATACTTTATTTTTTACAGATCCAAATGCTTCTAACGTTGATGCTCCAGCTTTGATCCCTGCATTTAACTCTAAAACAATTGCTCCAGGTGATTCAGTTGTATTTTATATTGCATTAGCATTTGGTGAAAATGAAAATGCAATGTTAGCTAGTATGCAACAAGCTCAACAAAAATATAATACCATAACTTCAGTTGAAGGGACAGACAAACTTCCAACTAATTATGTTCTTGATCAGAATTATCCTAATCCTTTTAATCCAACTACAAAAATTTCCTATCAACTGCCACAGAGTGGATATGTAAATTTAAAAGTATTTAATACTTTAGGAAAAGAAGTTGCTTCATTAGTAAATGAAGAAAAATCGGCAGGGCATTATAAAGTTGATTTTAATGCTCAGGGATTATCTAGTGGAATATACTTTTACACAATTCAATCCGGTTCATTTCAGGAAACTAAAAAAATGATTCTACTTAAGTAATTTTTTAAAAAGAGATTCGGAAATAAATCCGGATCTCTTTCTTTTTTATTATGACTCGATATAAAGAAATAAAAGAACTTATTCAGAACAAGTTTGAGAAACTTCCTAAAAATCAAAGGAAGGTTGCAGACTATATTGTTGAAAACTTCGATAAAATTTCTTTTCTAAATGTGCATGATATTTCCCTGGCTACAGGTGCAAGTGTTGCTTCAGTTGTACGGTTTGCACAGCGTATTGGATTTTCAGGATTCAGTGAACTGCGGGATTCAATTTCAGATTCACTGCAGAATCATCTGAATAACATGAGGAAAATACCGCTTTTTGATAAAAGAAATGTTGAAGAAGATATACTTACATCTGTAGCCAATCTTGATATAAAAAATATTAATGAAACGCTTACAATAATTGAACGCGAAGTTTTTGACCGCTCAATTGATTTGATAGTTAATTCGAAACGGGTTTATACAGAAGGATTAGGTATATCATATTTACTTGCTGAAATTTTAGCTTATCAACTTACACAAGTTGGTACTGATGCTTCAGTATTCAAACATTCCTATACTTTATTTCATGAACAGATATTATATATGAATAAGCAGGATATTTTATTTGCTTTTTCATTTCCTCCTTATTCAAAAGAGACAATTGAATCGGCTAAGTTTGCGCATGAACGTGGAATAAAAGTAATCTCAATCACTAATAAAGCTACATCACCAATTACTTTTTACTCCACTGAAGTGCTAATCGTTAAAAGTGAAAATATGTTATTTACAAATTCCTTTGCAGCTATTTCAGTGTTGATTAATGCTATTGCAACCTCGTGTGCTCTAAAAAATAAAACTAAAGCTAAAAAAGTTTTGAAGGAAAGCGGCGATATAATGATAGAACAAGATCAGGTTATCGTTTAGAAATTATGAGACTAAAAGATTGAAAAATAACGGAGTTTAATATGAGAAAGATTTTTTTTCTTTTTCTTCTCTTCCAGATTTCAGTTCTTGCCGGTACGACCGGAAAACTTGCAGGTACAATTAAAGATGCCCAAACGGGGGAACCTTTAATCGGTGCAAACGTTATGATTGACGGAACTACTTTTGGTGCAGCCACAAATGTTAACGGAGAATTTGTAATTCTAAACATTCCTCCCGGCAGATATAATGTTCGAATATCTTACATAGGTTATGAAACAATTTTAATGACTAATGTAGTTATTGTTGTTGATCAAACAACACTAATGCCCATCCAGCTTAAATCACAAACAATTCAGGTTGGTGAAGTTGTTGTTACTGCAAGAACTCCGTTAATTCAAAAAGATGTTACCAGCAGTATATCTGTAATAACTCGTGAAGAAATTGAATCATTACCTGTTCAAACATTTACTGAATTACTTTCACTGCAAGCCGGTGTTGTTGGCAGCGGTTCTAACCTGCACATAAGAGGCGGAAGATCAAATGAAGTAGCTTATATGATTGATGGTGTGCTTGTTGTTGATCCACTTTTAGGCGGACTTGCAACTCAGGTTAATAATGATGCGATACAGGAAATGAGTTTACTGAGTGGAACTTTTAATGCTGAATATGGTAATGCGCTGAGTGGGGTTGTTAATATTGTAACTCGCGATGGTGCAGATAAAATGGCAGGAAAGTTTGAGATAAGATCTTCTGAATTTGGTGTTAAGCGTTATGCTGATCTACATGAAACAAGAATTAACGGAAGTTTAAGCGGTCCGTTATTTACAAATGATTTAAAATATTTTATATCTGCAGAACAGGATAAACGAGGTAGTTATCTTCCATTTGGTTACAACAACGATCGAACAATATTTACAAAACTTACAACATCAATTATTCCATCACTAAAAATTTCTTTATCTAATAGGGGAAGCGCTGGAAGCCAGCAGAATTATAATCAAGCTTATAAATTTATACCAGAACAATATCTAAAAAGAAGGACAGACAGCTGGCAAACATCTTTAACTTTTACTCATACAATTCAAAGTAATTTTTTCTATGATGTGCGCCTTTCATACTTTAATCAGGGATTTTATTCTGGTATTGATAAAGATACATCACAATATTTATCCACATCGCAGTGGGAATATTTTGATATCGGGACGGGATTTGAATTTCTAAAAAAAGCTGATCCAGTAGAAGTGATAGACAGCCGCACAGTAACTTTTGATACTCAAGCTGATGCCGTTTGGCAGATTGATAATTTAAATGAAGTTAAGTTAGGATTATCCTTTAAAAAACATGAACTAAAAATTTTCAATGTTTATGATCCCAAAAGAAATTTTCCTTACATAAATGATTACAAAACTCAGCCGTTCGAATTAGCTGGGTATCTTCAGGATAAAATAGAGTTACCATACCTGGTTTTAAATCTGGGATTACGATATGATTATGTAAATGCAAATATCGAATTCAGGGACAGCCCTTTAAATCCCAATTCAGTTGTCAAAGCAAAACCACGATCACAATTTTCACCGCGTATTGGTATAGCGCATCCTATTTCTGAAAAAACAAAATTACATTTTTCTTACGGTCACTTTTTTCAGAATCCTGATTTCCGTTATCTGTTTGAAAATAATCAATACGACTTGAACGTTAGAGAACCTCTTTTTGGTCAACCAAGTCTGGATGCACAAAGAACAATATCTTATGAAGTTGGAATCTCACATCAATTTTCTGATAGAGTAGCTTTAAATCTTACAGCATATTATCGTGATATAACTGGCTTGATTGGTACACGTTATTATTTCCCTTTCGTTGATGGCAGATACACCGGCTACACTTTATATGTTAATGAGGATTATGCAAACGTAAAAGGATTTGAGTTGACACTTGATGTGAGACCGGATGCATATTTTTCCGGCGGAGTTAGTTATACTTATTCAATTGCCAAAGGAAGCGCATCATCGGAAACTGAACAATATCCCGGTACAGAAGAATCAACACAGCTTTATTATTTGGATTTCGATCGCACACACATCTTAAATGCATCAGGAACATATACAATTCCCGATGGCGCAGGACCAATGATATCAGGTGTTCCGATATTTGACAATATGGATATCAGTATGATCTTTAGATATAGCTCCGGTCCACCTTACACACCAGGTGGAAGAGATGTAGGTTTTGTTGAAAAAAATTCATTGCGTCAACCTTCGATATATTCAATTGATTTAATGATAGGCAAAGAGTTTAAAATTTTTTCCGGACTTAGAGTACGAGCTTTTGCGGAGATATTAAATCTTACAGACCATAGAAATATTTTATACGTTTATACAGATACAGGCGAACCCGATTTTACTTTCGTTGGTGGTCCTTCTGTTGAGTATATGCGGGATCCATCTAATTATGGGCCGCCAAGATCCGTAAGACTTGGCGCAACGGTAAGGTTTTGAAACATATTTTGTAACAAAGGAAAAATTAAAGATGAAAAATATTTTAATTATTCTGATCTCGGTTTTTATTACAACATCTATTATCGCACAATCAGGAAAAGATTTAAAAGATGATAACAAAGGTGATCTGGAAAAAGTTTTAGGAATTGGAGATAGAGCTGCCGGAATACATAATGCAAGTAATATTGGATTATTTTTTGAAAACCGCGGCAAGCTTTATCCACGCCGGATTACTCAAGGTCCATCCGGGGAATTTCCGATCAACAGTACTAAACATTATATCTATCGTGTAAATCCGTGGTTTGGAATTCCGGGAAATGTCGCGCAGTCGCTTCATACAACAAATGAAGAGCTTGAAGCCGTTGGTGGATATAATTTTCGTGATTCTGCTCAAATTGCTTTTAGTGATAGACCTTTTACCTGGAATCCGGTAAAAGGCTGGCCTGTAAAAGATGCAAATGGAAATAATATTATTTTATCTGATCAGGACAGCTACTGTGTTTACAGCGATAGTAATAATGCAGTACGTGTGCTTGGAATTCAAGTTGCACAAACCGGATATGCCTATGGAGTAAGCTTCGCAAAGAATATGCTTTTCTATAAATATGAAATAACCAATAACGGACCTCAAGATCTTAATGATTTTTACTTTGCACTTTATTGTGATATTGATGTTGGTAACATCAGCGGAGGAACACCTGAGTATGAAGATGATCGCATAGATTATATTAAAGATAGAAATCTTGTTTACTTTTTTGATGATGGATTATCTTCAGAATGGCCGGGTGGAAAAACAGGTGTCTTTGGTATTTCAATATTAAAAACACCTGAGATAAATGGGCAGCAGCTCGGAGTTACTGATATGCACTATAATCTTTATAATGATGATGTGGATATTGATTCAGTGCAATACGGAATTATGTCGAGCAGTCAATCACTTTACAACTCATCAGTTGGATCAAGATATTTTCATATTGGTAATAATCCAAATTTACATTTCGATGATCCAAATACTATTCCTGCATCTGGTTTGGATCTTGTGGCTACATTATCTTCAGGTCCCTATACATTAAAAAGAGGTGACACATTAGTTTTTGTTACGGCATTTGTTGCGGGCGAAACTAAAGCAGAAATGCTTGCTGCTGCAACAACGGCTCAAACTACTTCGGATGCTAATTTTAATTTACCAAAGCCACCAGACAGACCTTCTTTATTCGGTACTGCTGGGGATATGAAAGCGACACTTTTCTGGAATGATAAAGCAGAAAACAGCCGTGATGCTGCTTCCGGTAATTATGATTTTGAAGGTTACAGAATTTATCGCACCAAAGATAAAGGACTTAATTGGCTTCTGTTAGCTGATTATGATGTTAGTAACAATATTGGTGAAAACACTGGGCTTCAATATAGTTATACGGATACCACAGTTTTAAACGGATTTGAATACTGGTACACAATCACTGCCTACGATAGAGGTGATGAAATCATAAGCAGTTTAGAAAGTCCACTTGGAAATACACTTGATGCGATTAACACGGTTGCTATAACTCCTAGATCAGATGCAATAGGAAGAGATGCTGTTTCCGGTATTGATATAACAAATATGAAAACAGGTTCCTCAAATTATGATCTATATGTTGCGCCGATAGATAATGAACAGCTTGCAGGCAATAGTTATCAAACATCTTTTGAATATACCGCAAAGAAAGAAAATGGTAATCTGGCAACAAATGTTACCGTTTTAGTTACTGACTCGGTTGCAACTTTACCTTACAAATATGGGATATCTTTTAACTCACCAAACAACCTTGATCTTTTAAATCTTACGACCGGAGAAATTATTCGTGCCGGATATAATTATCCAAACGGTGGAAGAGATCTGGTAATTACCGGGCAAGGTTTAAGAATTAGAATGGCTGATTTGCCTGATGCAACCGCGGATCAACGCCCTGAACAAGGGGATTTGATTACTATTAATTTTTCGTTGAATGTAGTTAAAAATAATGTTGATACAGTAGTTTCTAAAAGACCATTTTCAGCTTCACAGATTCAATCTACCACAGATGGAGTTATATTTTCTTTAGAGAAACCACAAATAATAAAAAGTGTTTCGCGTATTGGCGGTACAGATAATTTTAATATTGATTTTTCTGTTGCCGATGAATCTTTAGTTGAAGAATTTTTATACATAGTTTCAGTTGATGGAAATGGAACCTTGAATGGTAATCAGTTTGTTGTAATATCTGTTTCAAACACAACTGTTCAATCAGATACTATATTTAATCTTGGCACATTTACTTTTAAAGGGATACAAGGAAGATTACAGTTCCCAAATAATGCTGCTCCAGCGGCAGGCAATAAATTATCTGTTGAAGTTATTAAACCTGTTGAACCTGATATACGCGACAAATATTCTTTTAAAATAAAAGGTGCAGTTGTTGATAAAGGAATTATTCAAAGCGAGATGAATAAAATACATGTTGTTCCAAATCCTTATCTGGCATCTTCTCTATATGAACCTGAGTTTGGTGAGTTAAGAAAAGAACCTCTGCGTCAAATACAATTTATTAATCTTCCACCGGAATGCACCATTCATATTTTTACAGTGGATGCTGATATTGTAAAAACGATTTATCATAACTCAACAAACGGAACTGAGGTTTGGAATCTTCGTACAGAAGGCGGAAGAGAAATCGCTCCCGGTATTTATATTTATGTTGTAAAGACAGAAGGAGCAGAATACATGGAAAGATTTGCAGTAATCAAATAAGATGATTTTTTAATTCTGATTTATTCAGGAGATTATAATGAAAAAATTTTTACAGATAATATTTTCCTTAACTATATGTGTTCAGACATTTGCACAAAATCCAAATCTTGGATCAAGCGGCGCACAGTTTTTACAAATTCCAATTGGAGCCCGTGCAGAAGCGCTCGGCGGCGCGGTTGTTGGATTAAGCGATGATGCTTCCGCTGTTTTTTGGAATCCTGCGGGAATAGTAAAAGTAAAAAATGTACAGGCGCATTTTTCTTATATGAATTGGTTTAACTTGTTTGATATGAATGCCGCATCGATAGTTTATAATTCCGGTGATTTCGGTGTGCTTGCTGCAAGCATGATAGCTTTTACAACAGGCAAAATGGAAATAACAACGGAAGAAGATCCAAATGGTACAGGAAGATTTTTTGATGCTGGTGATCTCGCAATCGGAATTACTTATGCAAAATATTTAACTGATCGATTTAGCGTTGGGATTACTGCTAAATATATTAATCAGCAAATCTGGAATGAAACGGCAAATGGTTTTGCTTTTGATATTGGTACACAATATCTAATTGATTTCCAAAACCTTACAATTGCAATGAGCATGACGAACTTTGGTGGTGATATGAAATTTGATGGACCCGATTTGAATATAACTCATCAAATGGATCCAAACTTTCCGTTAAGCAGATTAACGCCCGCAAGGTTATCTACGAATGAATATCCATTACCTTTAAATTTTCAAGTCGGGATAGGATTCGATATTTATGAAACAGACTTTATGAAAATTCGCGGTGGTATTGATGCAAGCCATCCTAATGATAATGCTGAAAGAGTTCATTTTGGAACGGAGTTTTCATTCTTTGATAGATTGTACTTGCGAGGCGGTTACAAATTAAATTACGATGATCAGAAGATAACATTTGGTGCAGGCGCAAATTTACCATTAGGTGGTACCGCTATTTATTTTGATTATGCTTATTCAGTTTATGATATCTTACCAAGTGTTCATAGAATTTCACTTAACGTAAGTTTCTGATTGAGAAATTATAATAATGAAAAATGTCTCTAACATAATTACACTTTTTTTGTTTTTCACCTTATCTATCCTTCCTTGCACAACAGCAGTTGTATCTGGCAAAGCAACTGATGATGGAAGACCGCTTTTACTAAAAAATCGTGATGCAGATGCGTTACAAAATAAATTAGTTTATTTCTTTGATGGAAAATATAAGTTTATCGGATTGGTAAACTCTGAAGATAAAGAAAATAAAGAAGTTTGGTGTGGATTTAATAGTGCGGGCTTTGGAATAATGAATTCAGCTTCTTACAATCTTAAGATTAATGATACAACCAAAATTTCTGATCTTGAAGGAAAGATTATGAAAATGGCATTGGAGAGTTGTGCAACTATTGAAGACTTTGAAAAGTTGTTAAATGGCTTACCTAAACCTCTTGGTGTTGAAGCTAACTTTGGAGTGATTGATGCAAACGGCGGAGCTGCTTATTACGAAGTAGATAATTTTAAGTTTATAAAATATGATGCCAATGATCCTGCAGTTGCACCAAACGGATATTTAATAAGAACAAACTTTTCTTTAGCTGGTAAAGAAAATAAAGGTTATGGTTATATAAGATATGAAACAGCATCAGAACTTTTTGCAAGTAAGTATGAAAAAGGGAAAATATCATTTGAGTTTTTAATTGATGATGTGCCAAGATGCCTGGTTCACTCATTTACAAAAACTGATCTTTCTAAATCTTTACCCGAAAATGACAAAGATAATAAATACATTTTTTTCAGAGATTACATACCAAGACATTCCAGTTCCGCAGCAATTGTCGTTCAAGGAATTAAAGAAAATGAATCAGCATCGCTTACAACAATGTGGGCAATTCTTGGATTTCCTCTTACTTCTGTTATTATTCCTGTCTGGATTCTTGAAGATGGAACAATGCCAAAAGTTCTTCAAGCTGATGAAACAGGTAATGCACCTTTATGTGACCTGGCATTAAAACTTAAAGACAAAGTTTTCTCAACCCAGAATGATGCAAGCGAAAATTATTTGAATTTATCTGCGTTAATGAATAAAGAAAATTCAGGTGTACGGCAGAAATTAATTCCGATTGAAGAAGAAATACTTACAAAATCAAAAAGTGTTTTGTCTGATTTTAGAAAAAATGGAATCAAATATTCTGAAGCAAAAGAATTTTATAATTGGATTGACAGCGATGTTTATAATGAAATCAAATCAAAGTTTCAGCTTAATTGATAATCATACATAGTGAAAAGAATATTCAAAATAATCCTCTCTTTCATTCTCACTTTTAATTTTACCCTAAATCTTCACGCTCAAGGCTATGTTTGTGCAATTGGCGGCGGCTCAGAAGATTATAATAACTGGAGTGATGCTCCTTATAGCTGGGTTGTTCAGAAATCTGACAGCGGAAAGATTATTATTCTCGGAGTAAGCAGTGCAACAGATTGGCTTCCAACTTATTTTATTTCATTTGGTGCTGATACTGCATACAACAAAACTATCTCCACAATTGCAGCTGCAAATCTTCAAGAAACTTACAATGAAATTATTACTGCAAAAGCAATTTTCATTCGTGGCGGCGATCAATGGGATAATGTTCGTTTATGGAAAGGAACAAAAGTTGATTCAGCAATTAATTTTGTTTTTCAGAATGGTGGAGTAATTGCCGGAACAAGTGCAGGGGCTGCGGTGCTTGGCGATGTTGATTTCAGCGCTCGATATGGTTCTGCCTATCCTGATGAAGCATTGCAAAACCCTTTTTATAACAGAATGCAGTTTGAAAATAACTTTTTAAATTTTGTCCCAAATGTTTTATTCGATTCTCATTTTATTGAAAGAGCACGACACGGAAGATTAATTGCTATGATATATAATCAGCATTATACTGCAAGCAGAGATTTAATTGGTGCTGGAATAGATGATAGAACTGCAATTTGCATTTCTCCAGATGGAATTGGCGAAGTGATGGGCAGCGGTGCGGTTTCTATTTTTTATAAAGATGTATTAACAAAGTACTCGTCTTTCACTTCCGGCAAGTACACGATTGAGAATTTGAAGTCACATCTTTTAACAAAAGGCTGGAAATATGATTTTATCAATAATGTAATTTCATTTATTCCGGCTTCAGCAAAAGATGTTGATCCAAATCGTGTGTGGTTTTATCCGCATACAGATTTTTATTTAACTGGCAGTAATAATCTTACTTTGCACCTAAATAATCTCACTTCATTCCTATTAGAAAATAATAGTTCTAACGTTTTAGTTATTTCACATCCGGGTTATTCTAATTCAATTACTACAATTACAGATTTTTTAAGCTCTATAAATATGACTTTTGATGTGCTAAATATTACGACTGCAAATCTTAATGATCCTGAAGAAGCTGGAAAAATAAATCAGGCTACTTGTTTTATTTTCACAGGCGATTCATTAAACGTACTTAGTTATTTAAATCAACCTGTCGGATTAGTGAATGCTGCGTTTTATAATTCATTGGCTCATCATATTCCGGTTTTCTTTTTTGGCAGCAGCGGAAAAATTACTGGGCATAAATATGTTGGAAATACAGATACAGATTTATATGCCTCGTACCGCGGAAAGATGACTCTTAACGAAGGGTTATTCATTTTTCCAGAATTAATCTTTCAGCCGTTGATCTTTGATAATTCAGATTATTATGAAAATAGAATGAGTGCTGTTTTATATGGTATGATGAGAAACAGAAATAGAATCGGAATTTATCTTAATGGAAATGATAGAATAAAAATTAAATCTTTAGAAAATTCTATAAGCGGAAATGTTCAAACTCCATATATTATTGTAGATGCCAGAGCTACTACTAAAGTTGATTCATCAACGTATCGTGCAAGCGGAAGCATCGGTCCAAGACAAGTTGTTGCAATGAATGATGTAAGATTTTCTTTAACCAATTATTCAGATATAAAATATCTCATCGAAGAAGGAAGATTTGATAACCTATCCGAAGCTGAAGATAACAAATCAACTTTAACTCCAAATGAATTTGTACTTCATCAAAACTATCCAAATCCATTTAATCCATCCACAAAAATTAGTTTTTCAATTCCAACCTCACCCCTTAATCCCTCTCCTTACAAAGGAGAGGGAAATAGGGAGAGATTGTCTTGTCCTGAAATAGGTTGACAAAAAAAGAAAGGAAAACCTATGGAAACGAC
>JAVHOU010000169.1:0-11821 GCA_036170275.1 Ignavibacteriaceae bacterium | reverse complement strand
TTAACCTGACATTTCTATCGAGTCATATACCTGACATTTCTTATGTGCTATTACAATTTGATAAAAACTTTTTAATGATTCTTGCAACAAAATATCAATTTCTCTATTTTTACACGCTTATTTTTGAGGATATTAAACTACCATTTATTTCTTCCGTAAATGTTTTTGCCGGGGTGGCAGAATCCCAATGTATTGGGAGCAGTCACTTTGAAGAATTAAATATTGCTCATATCAATTTATCAAATTGCCGGGATGGCGGAATTGGTAGACGCACAGGACTTAAAATCCTGTGTCCCGATTGGGACGTGCCGGTTCGACTCCGGCTCTCGGTACTATAACTTTATTAACAATTAAGAGTTATAATTAAAGATTTCTTAATTGTACATTTTTAATTATAAATTGTTAATTGAATTGGGCTCTTAGCTCAGTTGGTTAGAGCGTCTGCTTGACGTGCAGAAGGTCAAAGGTTCGACTCCTTTAGAGCCCACATACTAATGATTAGTTTTATTGTGAAGTTACAAAGGTCAAAGGTTCTCCCAAAGGGATTCCTTCGGAAGACTCCTTTAGAGCCCACATACTAATGATTAGTTTTATTGTGAAGTTACAAAGGTCAAAGGTTCTCCCAAAGGGAATCCCTCGGAAGACTCCTTTAGAGCCCACGAATCGAATCACACATCGGAGTATTCTCCGATTTTTTTTATGAAAAGATATTATGAGTAAAATAAAAATAACATTTCCTGATGGCGCAATTAAAGAATTTGATAACGGTATTACTGGTTATCAAATTGCTCAATCTATTTCTAATAGATTAGCTGAAGAAGTTCTTGCTGTAAAGTTTAATGATTCAATCAAAGATTTGAACCGTTCACTTGAAGAGGATGGAAGTGTTAAGTTCTTAACCTATGATGATATTGAAGGAAAAGAAGTTTACTGGCATTCGTCTTCACATTTAATGGCGCACGCTGTGCAGGATATTTTTCCCGAAGCAAGGTTTGGTGTTGGTCCTGCGATAGATGCAGGGTTTTATTATGATATTGATATCAATACTCAACTTACAGAAGATCATTTAAAACTTATTGAAGATAAGATGGTTCAACTTTCAAAATCCGATTCTATATTTGAAAGAGAAGAATTATCCCAACAGCAGGCAATTGAATTTTTCAAGAAGAAAGGTGATCAATATAAAGTTGAGCTTCTTTCTGAAATGGATGAGACTAAGGAAAAGATAAGCATCTACAAAGAAGGTTCATTTACTGACCTTTGCCGTGGTCCGCATCTTCCTAATCCAGGGAAAATAAAATATATTAAATTGCTTAACATTTCCGGTTCTTACTGGCGCGGTGATGAAAAGAACAAACAGCTTCAAAGGATTTACGGCATAACTTTTCCAAAAAAGAAAATGTTAGACGATTATCTTTTTATGCTTGAAGAGGCAAAGAAAAGAGATCATCGTAAACTCGGTAAATCCATGGATTTGTTTAGCGTTCACGAAGAAGCTGGTGCAGGATTAATTTATTGGCATCCAAAAGGCGCAAGGATAAGATTAGAGGTTGAAGACTTTTGGCGTAAAGCTCATTTAGACAATGGATATGAATTACTTTACTCCCCGCATATGGGCAAGAGCTGGCTATGGGAAACAAGCGGACATTTGGGATTTTATAAAGATAGTATGTATGCGGGAATGAAAGTAGATGATCAGGACTATTACATCAAACCAATGAATTGTCCTTTCCATATAATGATATACAAAACACATTTAAGAAGTTATCGCGATCTTCCATTGCGCTGGGCTGAATTAGGAACGGTTTATCGCTACGAAAAAAGCGGTGTACTTCATGGTTTACTTCGCGTACGAGGATTTACTCAAGACGATGCACATATTTTCTGTACTCACGATCAGATTGAATCAGAAATAATTGAAGTTATAAGATTTGCTAAATATGTTCTTGGTGCTTTTGGTTTTACGGAGATGAATTATTATTTATCCACTAAACCAGAAAAAGCTGTTGGTGAGGATGATTTATGGCATAAAGCGGAAGAATCATTAAAGAAAGCTTTAGAATCTGAAAAATTAAATTATGAAGTTGATAAAGGTGGTGGTGCTTTTTACGGTCCAAAGATAGATATAAAAATTAAAGATGCTCTCGGGCGTGAATGGCAATTAAGCACTATCCAATTTGATTTTAATATGCCCGAACGATTTGGTATTACGTATATAGGTGAGGATGGTAAGGAACATAGACCATTTATGGTACATCGTGCATTGCTCGGATCTATTGAAAGATTTTTTGGAATTCTTATTGAACATTATGCAGGCGCTTTTCCATTATGGTTAGCTCCTATTCAAACAGCGATTATTCCTGTTTCTCAAAATTATATTGAATACGCTAACTCAATAGCGGCTGAACTCAGAAAAGCTGGGATCAGATATGAAGTTGACAAAAGAAATGAAAAGATAGGTTATAAAATTCGTGATTGGGAAATGCAAAAAGTACCCTATATGCTAATTGTTGGTGAAAAAGAAAAAGAGTCGGGTGCAGTTTCTGTTAGAAAGCATAAAGAAGGGGATCAGGGTTCTTTGGCTTTATCAGAATTTATTGATAAAATTGCAACTGAAATTAAAAATAAAGTTTAATTTTAATCTATAACAATAAAAGAGGTTAAGTATCGCTCAGAAACAATCTGTTCGTGTAAACGAAGAAATCAGAGCTTCGAAAGTTAGAGTTATTGATATCGATGGAACACAATTAGGTGTGTACACTGTAAGAGATGCATTAAAACTTGCGGAAGAAAGGGGACAGGATCTTGTTGAAATAGCCCCTCAAGCTGAACCGCCTGTTTGTAAAATAATTGATGTAGGAAAATTCAAGTACGAACAGCAGAAACGAGAAAAAATTCAGAAGAAAAATCAAACTGTATCTATCCTTAAAGAAATTAGAATGCATCCTAACACAGATGTGCATGATTTTGAATTTAAATCTAAGCACGCTGCTAATTTTTTAGAAGAAGGTAATAAGGTTAAAGTTAGTATAATGTTTAAAGGAAGAGAGATGGCATACACAGATCACGGTGCCGAATTGTTGCAGAAATTTGTTGATATTTTGGATGATATTTCAAAAGTAGAATCACCAATTAAACTTGAAGGTAGAAATATGAACGTCATATTAATACCGCAAATTAAAAAAGGGAAAAAATCAATTAAGCAGGGATAATTTAATGCCAAAAATGAAAAGTAATCGCGGTGCTGCTAAAACTTTTAAGAAAACAGCATCAGGGAAGTATAAAAGAAAAAAGGCTTACAAAAGCCACATTCTTACTTCAAAAACAACTAAGAGAAAAAGAAGCTTAAGAAAAAAAACATTAGTAGATGTTTCTGAACAAAAACGTGTCAGGATAATGGTTCAATAAGTAAAAAGGATAAAAAATGCCAAGATCAAAAAATAAAGTTGCTTCACATAGAAGAAGAAAAAACGATTTAAAACTTGCTAAAGGTTATTGGGGAAACCAGGGTAACGTTTTAACTGCAGCTAAAAATGCTATCGATAAAGGATTAGGACACGCCTACAGAGATAGAAGACTTAAAAAGAGATCCTTTAGATCTTTATGGATCATAAGGATTAATGCTGCCGCAAGAATTAATGGAACAACTTATTCCAGATTAATAGATGCCCTTAATAAAAAAGGTGTTGATATTAATAGAAAAGTTCTTGCAAGCCTTGCTGCTGAAAATCCGACAGCTTTTTCTGAAGTTGTTAAATTTTCTAATAACTAATTTTAATACCCTTTTTGGATTTGTTGAATTCATTTATCCTATAAGGGTATTTTTTATTTAAAGTATTTCTATGCTTGACGAAAACATAAAGGATATTGAAAAAAGTTTTATTCAGGATATTAAATCTGTTTCTTCGATAAAAGATTTTGAAGAAGTTAGAATAAAATTTTTCAGCAGAAACGGACTTGTTTCACAACTTTTTGAAAAACTTAAAGAATCTTCTAAGGAAGAGAAACCAGAACTTGGGAAAAAGTTAAATATCCTTCGTGCTCAGCTAACAAAACAGTTTGATGAAGTAAAAGAAAAAATTACTTCGTTAAATGTCAGTAAAGAAAATCAAACTGATCTTACCTTACCAGGAAATAATTTCATTATTGGAAGCAAACACATTCTCACACAGACCCTTGATGAAATTAAATCCATTTTCAAAGGATTGGGATTTTCTGTCATTGGCGGTCCCGAGTTAGAATCTGATTATTACAATTTTGAATCTTTAAATTTTCCAGCCGATCATCCTGCACGTGATATGCAGGACACATTTTTTGTTAGTAAAGATTTTGTTCTTCGCACACATACAACTCCAGTTCAAATTCGTATTATGGAAAAGCAAGCGCCGCCGGTTCGTGCAATAATGCCTGGTAGAGTTTACAGAAATGAAGCCGTAAGTGCTCGGAGCTATTGTATGTTTCATCAGGTTGATGGAATTTATGTTGATACTGACGTTACATTTGCTGAGTTAAAGGGAACGTTAGTTTCATTCGCAAAACAATTTTACGGTTCAGATCTTAAGTACAGATTTCGTCCAAGCTTTTTCCCATTCACGGAACCAAGCGCTGAAATGGATATAACTTGTTACCTATGCCACGGCAAAGGATGTAAGATTTGTAAAAACTCAGGCTGGTTAGAAATTCTTGGATGCGGGATGGTAGATCCTAACGTTTTTAAATATGTTAATTATGATTCCGAGAAATACACTGGTTATGCTTTCGGAATGGGAATAGAAAGAATTGCTTTGCTTAAGTATGGAATTACTGACATCAGAATATTTTTTGATAATGACATGAGATTCTTAAAACAGTTTTAATGTGGATAATAAGAAATGAAAATATCCCTTAATTGGATAAAAGAATATGTTGATTTAAAAGGAATATCATCGAATGATATTGTTTCTAAATTAACTATGTCCGGTTTGGAAGTCGAAGAGGTTACTGATCAGCAATCTATTTACAAAAATTTTGTTGTCGGGTTAGTAAAAGAAAAAGAAAAACATGCAAACGCCGATAAACTTTCTGTCTGCAAAGTGTTCGATGGCAATCAGGAATTACAAGTTATTTGTGGTGCATCTAATGTTGAAGCAGGACAAAAAGTTGTGTTCGCCCCGATTGGAACATTAATTCCTAAAGGTGATTTTGTAATTAAAAAAGCAAAGATACGTGGAGTTGAATCTTTCGGAATGATTTGCGCTGAGGATGAATTACTTTTAAGTGATGATCATTCTGGAATAATGGTACTCGATCCCAAATTAGAAGTTGGAAAGTCAATTACCGAAGCACTTAATTTAAATGATGTAATTCTGGAAATAGCTATCACACCAAATAGACCTGATGCACTTTCTCATATTGGCGTTGCAAGAGATTTATCTGCACTGTTCAATCGTGATTTGAACATTCCTAAAATCAATTTAAAAGAGTCTGATCTCAAAATTGAAAATTTAGCGTCGGTAGAAGTAGAAGATAAAATTAATTGTCCCCGATACATTGCTAAAGTTGTTACAGATGTTCAAATAAAAGAATCACCGCAATGGTTAAAAGATAAATTAGAAAAGATAGGTTTAAGACCAATCAACAATATTGTTGATATAACAAATTTTATTTTACATGAATGCGGACAACCGCTTCACGCTTTTGATCTTGATCATTTGAACGATAAAAAAATTATTGTAAAAAGCACCAAGAACGAAACGCAATTTACTACTCTCGATTCTAAAGAAAGAAAATTACCGCCAAATACTTTGATGATCTGTGATGGGAAAAAAGAAGTAGCGGTTGCAGGAGTTATGGGTGGTGAAAATTCTGAAATTACTTCTTCAACAAAAAACATTTTGATAGAAAGTGCATACTTCAATCCATCGAGTATTAGAAAAACATCTAAAGCTTTAAGCTTAAGTTCAGATTCATCTTACAGATTTGAAAGAGGAACTGATCCGAACATAACAAAATTTGCCGCTGAAAGGGCTGCACAACTTGTTTCAGAATTAGCTGATGGAAAAATTGCAAAAGGTATTATAGACGTTTATCCCAAAGTAATTTACCCCAAAGAAATTGAGTTGAGGTTTTCCCGCATTTCTAAAATTTTAGGATACGAAATATCATCAGATAAAATAAAAAATATCCTTACAAGATTAGGATTAGCAGTAAAAGTTATTGATGATGATAAACTATTAATTTCTGTTCCAACTTATCGCCCTGATATTGATCGGGAGATTGATCTGATTGAAGAGATAGCTAGAATTAATGGATACGATAATATTCCAACCGTAACAAAAATAAATATTACGTTAGAAAAGAAAGTTGATGAAACAGAGTTTGATGAAAAGTTAAGGCAGGCAGCCATATCATTAGGATTTTTTGAAATGATAAACAATCCATTGCAATCTATATCTGATGGAAAGTTAACCGGAAATCCTATCCTAATTTCCAATCCTTTAAGTGCAGATATGGAATGTTTGCGTACTTCACTTTTACCTGGCGCTTTGATGACAATTGCTAAAAATTTAAGACAGGGTGAAAGAAATTTAAAGTTATTTGAAATTGGGAATACATTTAATAAAAATAATGCAAATGAAATTGAGAACTTTTCTGATTTTACAGAAAACCAGAGCTTGATCCTTTTAGTCAGCGGCAACGAGCAGGAGAAAACTTGGAATGGAGAAGAAAAGAAATCTGATTTCTATCTTTTAAAAGGATACGTAAATTCATTTATTAAGAAGATTTCTCTTGACAATGTTTTAATTGATTCCTATTATTCGACTGTAAATGAAATTTACGCTTATCACTTAACGAAAAACTTTAAAGAAATCGTTATCGGATCTGGCGGAAAAGTAAAATTTGATGTTCTAAAAAAATATGATATCAATCAAGATATTTATTGTTTTGAGTTTGATTTAACGAAGATCAGATCGATTCTACTTGATAGTAAGCAGTATCAAGAGCCTCTGAAATATCCTAAGATTATCAGGGACTTTGCATTCTTCTTCGATAAATCTGTTCAATATCTTGATATTAAAAACTTTATCTTAAAGAAAAGTTCAAGTCTTTTAAAAAATGTTGATGTCTTTGATGTTTTTGAAAGTGAATCGATGGGCAGTGATAAAAAAAGTTTGGCGCTAACTCTTGAATTTTATGATGAGAGTAGAACCTTAACTGAGGATGAAGTTCAAAAAGATTTTGAAAATTTAATATCACTTATAACCAAAGAGTTTAATGCTCAATTGAGAGGAAATTAGTTGGTTGATTTAGCTAAATACGATTCTCTTATTAAAGACTTATCTTTTATCGAAGCAGAAATTGCAAATCTTAGCAATAAGCTTCAGGATATTGAAGATCATAAGTCAGAATTAGAAATCGAAGTGACTAAAATAAGACAAGAAAATTCTTATCTTCAAAAAAAAATTATAGAATTAGAACAGGAACTTGTTATTTTTAAAGATGATAAAGAGGGGGACATATTTAATAATTTTAACAGCAAGGAGAAGGAAAACTTAAAATTAAAGTTACAGGATATAATTTCGAAAATAGATTATCATCTGTCTGCGGAATGACAGATTTAAGTTCATAAAATAAATTGATTGTTTGATGGTGTAGATATTTCAATGACTGAAAAAAAGAAGCTAAAAATAAAAATCTTTGATAAAGAATATTCTCTTCTGGTAGAAAATGAAGAAATAGCTAAAGAGCTGGCAATTTATGTTAATAAAGTGATGGAGGAAACAAAGGATGAATTGCCCGATCAACCGGCTCAAACTATTGCTATTATCGCTTGTTTAAATATTGCCTACGATCTTTTCATTGAGAAAAATAAAAACCGGGAATTTCTAATACAAGCTACTGATAAAGTAAAGAGAATTAAGCTTCTTCTTAAAGAACCTGAAATGTCCGACCCATCTTAATTTTACCGCACTGCCGTTTACTTAATGAAAAACTAACAGTTGAATTAATTGGGAGTGTGATCTTCGGCGTGTATTACAGGCCTCATCCAGAATCTGATTGCCGTATGGTAATTCTGATTCAGGAATTGCGCAAGCAGCAGTGGAAGTAAAAAGCGTTCGAGCACGTTCCCACCGTGCAAAATAGGGTTTTTCCTATTAGCCGCGGCAGTGTCGGTTTTAATATAATACCACTATGGAGGTCTTATGGAATTAGTTGTGATCATACCTATGGTCGTGGTTCTGATTATTTTGTTTTTCTATCTTGGTTGGATGTTCAATTCACGTTTGGGTAAAAAAAGTATTGTTGCGGCTGCTGAAAAATCGGAGCAGTTAATTCAAGATGCAAAAAAAGAAGCTAACAACATAAAGCGTGAAAAGCTGCTTGAAGTAAAAGATGAATGGTACAAGAAAAAAATTGAATTTGATACTGAAGTAAATCAGAAAAAACAGAAGCTTCAAGGTCTTGAAAAGCAAATCCAGCAAAGAGAAGAAAACAGCGAAAAGAAGTTCGACTTAGTTCTGCAAAAAGAAAAAGAACTGAGGAAATTGGAAAAGCAGCTTCAGGATATTAAAGTTAATCTTGATGAAAAATCTGTAGAAATAAAAAAACTTGATGAAGAACAAAATACAAAACTGGAAAAAATTTCAGGATTAACATCCGATGAAGCAAAAAAAATGCTTCTTGAAAACATGGTTAATCAGGCTAAAACTGAAGCCGCTCAAACCATCAAAGAAATACATGACAGAGCAAAAGTAGATGGTAAAAAAGAAGCACAAAAAATAATTGTGCAAGCCATACAAAGAACTGCTGCTGATTATACAATTGAAACTACCGTTTCCGTCGTTCAGATTCAAAATGATGAGATGAAGGGCAGGATTATTGGTAAAGAAGGTCGAAACATTCGTGCCTTTGAATCTGCAACCGGTGTTGATGTTATTGTTGATGATACTCCTGAAGCTGTTATCTTATCTTCTTTTGATCAGTTTAGAAGAGAGATTGCAAGAATCTCTTTAGAAAGATTAATAGCTGATGGAAGAATTCATCCTGCAAGAATCGAAGAAGTTGTACAAAAAGTTTCACAGGAATTAGAAGAGGAAGTGCTTCGAGAAGGTGAAAATACTATTCTTCAGCTTGGTCTCCACAATATGCACCAGGAATTGGTGAAACATATTGGCAAGATGCGTTATCGATCAAGCTATGGACAAAATCTTTTACAGCACAGTGTTGAGGTAGCTTACTTAACAGGCATAATGGCTGCCGAATTAGGTCTAGATCCTGTAATGGCAAAAAGAGCAGGCTTGTTGCACGATATTGGAAAGACAATTGATAAAAGTGTTGAAGGTCCGCATGCTTTGCTTGGTTATGATCTTACAAAAAAATATAAAGAACATCCGATAGTTGTAAATGCGGTTGGATCGCACCATGAAGATATTGAAATGGAACATCCAATTTCAGCTTTAGTTCAAGCTGCAGATGCGATAAGTGGTGCCAGACCTGGTGCAAGAAGAGAACCGTTGGAAAGTTATGTTAAACGCTTAGAAAATCTTGAAACACTAGCTAAATCTTTTGAAGGTGTTGCTAAGACTTATGCTATTCAGGCTGGAAGAGAAATAAGAGTTGTTGTTGAACATGATAAAATTGATGATGCGGCGGCGGATAGATTAGCAAGGGAAATAGCCCAAAGGATTGAAGAGGAAATGGATTATCCCGGTCAAATAAAAGTTGTTGTAATCCGTGAAGTAAGAAAAATTGGCTACGCAAAATAATTTTTAGTAAAAGTTTGTTCTTTATATAAATGTCACACTGAGCTTGCCGAAGTGTGACTTTTTTATTTACGGCCATCCTTCGACAGGCTCAGGATGACATAAATCAGATAACAAATAATGAAAATTGCAATAACAGGTAATATTGGTTCAGGAAAAAGTACATTTACTAGTTTTGCTGAAGAAGCTGGATTCCCAGTTTTAAGAGCCGATGATATTTCTAAAAACATTTTAGATAATGATGATAAAGTCCGTTTATTAGTTATAAAAGAATTTGGGAATGAATCATATAAAGATGGCAAACCGAATAAAAGTTTTCTTGCCAAAAAAGTTTTTGCTGATCCGATTAAACTTCAAAAATTAGAATCCATTCTTCATCCAAAAGTTATTCAGTCAATCAATAAAACAATTAAAGAATTATTAAGCCATAATAACGTTGTGTTCATCGAGGCAGCATTGATTTACGAAGCCGATATGGAAGAAATGTTTGATTATGTCGTGCTAATCACTTCGGAGAGAACTGTAAGATTAAAAAGAAAAATAACTTCGGGAATTACAGAAGAAGATTTTTGTAAAAGGGAATTAAACCAGATTCCAGAAGATGAAAAAAAGAAACGAGCCGATTTTATATTTTCAAATGATACCACCAAAGAAGAATTAAAAATGAAATTTAATCTTCTTCTGCTTACACTCGGATTGAAATAATTTTTAGATGTTAATTATTAAATTGTATAGCTACGACATTTAGGTTGTGGGATTGTTTACGGGAAAGTGATAGCTGCAGCCAAATTGTCATTTCGACCGCTAGGGAGAAATCTTAATAAACGCTAAATCCAAAAGATTTCTCAGTCGAAGACTCCTTCGAAATGACTTTTCTAAATTATACATTAAATTCTATCAGTCATTACAATTAAAACTATTTCAACCGTTCACTCCTAATTTTTATTCCATCAAAAAAATACACTAAATTTGTAAAGCAAAAATTCAGGAGTTTGTTGTGAACGCTTTCAATTTACTTATAGTTCGTCTAGTTCAATTGATGCCTAAATCAGTTGTGGGGTTTTTCTCTAAAAAATATATCGCCGGTGAAACGCTTCAAGAAGCAGTTAATTTCGTAAAAAAACTTAATGCAAAAGGAATACATGCAACTATGGATGTTCTGGGTGAATCAGTTGCAAACAAAGAAGAATCTATACAAGCAAAAAAACAAGCATTAGAAGTTTTAGATGCTATCAATAAAAATAAATTGATGGCAAACATATCTATCAAACCTACTCAAATGGGATTAGCGATTGATGAACAGTTTGCTTACGAGCAAGTTCTCGAGCTTGTAAAAAAAGCTGCTGAATATAATAACTTTGTCCGTATCGATATGGAAGACTCAAGCTTTATTGATAAAACAATTAATCTTTATAAAAGAATTTTCGAACAGTATAAAAATGTTGGAATAGTTATTCAGGCATATATGAAGCGCTCTTATGATGATGTAGTAATACTGAATAAAATTGGTACCAATTACAGATTGTGTAAAGGCATTTATGTCGAGCCTGCTTCTATTGCTTATAAAGATCGTCAGACCGTGAGAGATAACTATCTTAAAATTTTAGATGCAATCTTTAAAGACGGCAATTATGTTGGAATTGCAACTCACGATAAACCTTTAATTGATGCTGCGTATAAACGTATCAAGGAAAAAAATATTCCAAAAGATAGATTTGAATTTCAAATGCTTCTTGGTGTGCGGGAAGATTTAAGGGATAAAATAAATAATGATGGTTACAAGATTAGAATTTATGTACCGTTCGGTAAAGATTGGTATGCATATTCTGTTCGAAGATTAAAAGAAAATCCTTCAGTGGCGGGACACATTGTTAAGAGTTTTTTAACATTTGGAAGAAGATGATTGTTTTAGGAATTGAAAACTCGTGTGATGAAACTTCTGTTGCAATATTAAAGGATGAGGAATTAGCAGCCAATTTAATTTCATCACAGGATTTTCATACAAATTACGGTGGTGTTGTTCCTGAGTTATCGAGTCGTGCACATCTGCAAATGGTTAACCCATTAGTTAAAGCTGC
>JAVHOU010000168.1:0-11830 GCA_036170275.1 Ignavibacteriaceae bacterium | reverse complement strand
GGCATCTTCTATATCTGTATCAACTTCAATATTAATTTGATCAGAATTACTGTTAAATAATTTATCTATAAAATGGATATCATACTTCCCTTCTTTAAATAAATCAGTTTGCAAAATATTTTTTAGAAATGAAATATTTGTTACAACTCCTGAGATTTGATATTCATTTAATGCACGCTGCATTCTATTATTGACTGCTGTTCTATTTTTATCCCAGCAAATTAATTTAGCAATCATCGGATCATAATGGATCGATATTTCCGAACCACTTGTAAAACCAGAATCCACCCTTATGCCTGGACCGTTAGGTTCATTGTAGTTGGTTATTTTTCCAGTCGACGGCATAAAATTGTTTGATGGATCTTCTGCGTAAATTCTACATTCAAGTGCATATCCATTTATTTTTATTTCTTCCTGAGAAAATGAAATCTTATTGCCGGCAGCAATCGAAATTTGTTCTCGCACCAAATCAATTCCTGAAATCAATTCCGTTACAGGATGTTCAACCTGAATTCTTGTATTCATTTCCAAAAAATAAAATTCTTTATTCGAATCCATTAAAAATTCAATCGTCCCGGCATTATAATAATTGCAAGCTTTAGCGGCGTTCAAAGCAGCATCAGTTAACTTTTTTCTTGTCGAACTATCAACAAAAAAAGATGGAGATTCTTCAATTACTTTCTGATGTCTTCTTTGTATCGAACATTCGCGTTCAAATACGTGTCGGTAATTCCCATGTTTATCAGCGATGATTTGAACTTCGATGTGTTTTGGATTTTCTATAAATTTTTCAATATAGACATCATCGTTAGCAAATGCTTTTAAGGCTTCCCGTTTAGTTGATTCAAATGCTGATTCAAACTCTTCTTTTGAATTAACTCTACGCATACCTTTGCCACCACCACCTGCAGAGGCTTTTAATAGAATTGGATACCCGACCTTTTGTGCTACTTTATAACCGTCATTAATATTTTTGATTCCTTCAGTTGAACCTGGAACAATTGGGACTCCATTTTTTTTCATTAAAGCTCGCGCCGCAGTTTTACTACCCATCATTGTTACTGATTTTGAAGACGGACCAATAAAAGTTATTCCACTTTTTTCCACATCCTCTATAAATGATGCGTTTTCAGAAAAGAATCCATAACCAGGATGGATTGCATCAGCACCAATTTGTTTTGCAAGAGTAATTATTTTCTTTTTGTTTAGATACGATTCACTCGCAATTGAGCCGCCAACACAAAATGATTCATCAGCCAATCTGGTATGTAAGCTGGTAATATCAGCATCAGAATAGATTGCCGCAGTTTTAATACCAAGCTCTTTACAAGCTTTAATAATTCTTACTGCAATTTCTCCACGATTGGCGATTAATATTTTTTTAAACAAAATGCTCCCTATTCTAATTCTACTATCGTAATGCCTTCACCACCAAATTCCACCGGTGCAAAGTAATATGATTTAGTATGTTCATAAATTTTTAATATTTCCCAAACAGTTTTTTTCAATGCTCCTGTTCCTTTGCCGTGCAGGATTTCAACTTTATCCATTCCAGACTGATAAGCATCATCTAAAAATTTTATTATCTCAAATTCAGCTTCATCCGGTCTTTGACCCCTTAAATCAAGACGATAATTTGCTTGTGTAATATTGAATGATGAATATTTTGCGCCAACTGTTTCATCTTTTTTTTCTTTAGTGTGAAAAAGATCTTCAAGCTTTATCTGCATCTTAATAGATCCGGCCAAAACTGTGGCTCTATTTTTAGTTTTATTGATCTCTAAAACTTTTCCAACAGCAGCAGATTTATTGATTCCGACATAATCGCCAACTTCAAATTCTTTATCGCTTTCTAAAATTACAATTTCATCTTTAATAAAGTCTTTATTTTCTTTTTTTATTTTCTTAATAATTTGATGTGCATCTTTAATTATATCTTTACTTGCGTTAGATTCTCGCAGCTCCTTAATCACATTTTCAATTTTTTTATTTATTCCATCAAGGTAATCTTCAGCTTCGGATTTAACTTTTTTTAGTATATCCTTTTTTTCGTGCTCTAATTTTTCATAACTAATTTTATAATCATTAGACAAACTTGTTAGGCGTGAATTTTCTAATTCTAATTCTTTTAATTTAACAGAAAGTTTATGGGATTTTTCTTCAAGATCTGAAAGAAATTTTTCCACATTGTGTTTATCTGAATCAATATAATTTTTGGCATCTGCCAGAACTTCATCCGATAAACCTGTGCGATGTGCAATTTCAAAAGCATAACTTGATCCCGGAATGCCTAATTTAAAAACATATGTTGGTGATAGATTCTTATGATCAAATTGCATTGCTGCATTTTGCATTCCATCTAAATTAAACGCAAATATTTTTAAACTACCATGATGTGTGGATGCAAATACGATTGATCCTTTTTCTAATAACCTTTTTAGAATTGCTGCCGCTAAAGCAGAACCTTCGGAAGGATCGGTGCCTGTCCCAATTTCATCAAGCAGAACTAAAGTTTCATTATTTGCTTCCTCAAGAATATTTTTGAGATTTCTTAAATGTGAGCTAAACGTTGATAAATCATCTTCGATAGATTGCTGATCACCAATATCTAATAAAATATTTTTAAAGATGTGAAAATTAGAATCAGGATTTACAGGAATATGAATACCAGATTGAAGCATCAAGCTGAGTATTCCAATAGTTTTCAGCACCACTGTTTTTCCACCGGCATTTGGTCCTGTAATTACTACAACTTTGTCATTCAATAATTCAAAATTAAGTGGCACCGTATTTTGCCTGCCTAATTTTTTTAAAAGTATTGGGTGTTTTGCATCGGAAATATTAATCGGTTTCGTAACATCTAATTGTGGAAAAGAGCCAATTATTTCTATCGAATATTTTGCTCTTGCAAATATTGAATCAATATATGAAATAGTTATCAACGATGCTTTTAGTTTTGCACTTGCCTCGCCTATTAACTTTGTAACTTCTTTTAGTAAACGATCTATCTCTCTTTTTTCAGCAAATGAAAGTGATACAATATCATTATTAAGATCAAGAGTTTCTTCCGGTTCAATATAAACTGTTTGTCCTGTTGAAGATTCGGAATGAATGAAGCCTCGTATGTGCCGCTTGTGTTCTGATTTGATTGGAATGACCATTCTGCCATCACGCAGCGTTAAATAGTCTTCACGAACAATATCATCTTCCTTTAAATTTTTAATGATTCGATTGATTGATTTTACTAAATCATTTCGTTTGCTGTTTATATCTTTGCGTATTTCGGAGAGAGTTGAACTTGCATTTTCTTTTACTTCACCTTGATCATTAATAATTTTTTCAATTTGATGTTCAAATACTTTATCAATAAATAAATCAGGAATAATTTGATGAAAGTATGATTCCGGTTTCGTTTCGTTTTTCAAAAACTGGAATAGAAGTCTGGAAATTTTTGCAAGCTTTAATATTTCAAGAATTTTAGAGCTGGTAAGAACCGCACCTTCAATCTTACTTTCAGAAAGTGGTTTTTCAAGATCGGGCAAATAATCAATTGGAGGCGAACCAATAAGATTTATTATTTCTTTTGCTTCATTTATCAATGTTCCTTCTCTGGTAATTAAATTAATATCTTGAGAAGGATAAAGGTAATTTATTAGAAGTTTACCTTTTTCGGTTATAGAATAATTGGAAATGTAATTTAAAACTTTGCTGAACTCTAACTTATCAAGGATTGCTTGATCTATCATTGATTGGAATCTTTGTGATTAATGTAATCTTTAATTAAGTCTTCTGTATTTGGAGTATAATCCTTTAAAAAATTAATTGAGGTTGGAATAATTCCATAAGCATATTTATAAAGTATTGATGAATTCTGTATTTTCTTACTAGGGAAATTAAAAATATTTAATAATAATAAAATAGCGCTCATTAAAAATAATAGCTGTATTACTCCAACAAAGCCACCCACTAATTGATTGATTAAGTTGTTAACCTTATCAAACGGATGAACAACTCTTTTTAGAATTGTGGTAACAATCATAATAGCAACGAACACAATAACTCCACCGAGTATTTCAGCAAGATAATATTCTATTCCAAAAACGGAATCAATAAATTTTCCAAAAGAATTAGAAAGTAATACGGCTAAAATTATCGCTACAATAAATCCTGTTATGCCAATTAGTTTTCTAACAAAACCATCTTTGAATCCAAGAATAAATCCAATTACCACCACTGCTATTATTATTATATCAATGAAGTTCAATTTGCAACCAAAAAGTTATCTACAATTGACTTAACTAATTTACCATCTGCTTTGCCCTTTAATTCTTTCATAACCAAGGGCATCAACTTTGGAAAGTCATCTTTTGTTTTAGCTCCGATTTCAGATGCTAATCTAACAACTGTATTTCTAATTTCACTTTCATCCATTTGTTTTGGAAGATAAATCATCAAAATATTTAACTCAGATTCTTCAGTATCAACAAGATCATTCCTGCCTGCATTCCTAAATAGTTCAATTGAGTCCTTCCGTTTTTTAGCTGCAGTGCTTAGCATTTTAATTTCATCTTCAGGTGTTAGTTCTTTATTTGCACCACTTTTCTCAAATTCCAAAATAAGTGCTCTGATTGAACGAACAACATTAAGCCTTATTTTATCACCTGATTTCATTGCGTCTTTTAAATCATTGTTTATTTTTTCTTTAAGATTCATAGTTTCTTATTCTCCAAATAACATTTATGTAATATTTTTTCATCAATATAATTTAATAACTTAAGTTACGCAAAATCGTAAGAACTGCATGTCATGCTCGCGAAAGCGGGCATCCACTGTACTAAAGTAAACGAAAAAATGGATTCCCACTTTCGTGGGAATGACAAATCAGGATTTATTTTGTTAAAATGCATTTTGGATAACTTCAGTCAATAATTATTAAAATATTTGAACAAAAAAGTTTAAGCTAGATTTAATTTTGAAATCTATTTTTTAATTCGATGATGTTGCCAGAAACAAAATTGTAATTGTCAAATAAAGAATTTATCAATTCGCCAATCTCCTCAGGCTTCATCCAGGATTCATAATTTGCATTCCTCATCCATTCACGATTAGCTGGTGTATCAATTATTAATGGTGCGATTGCATTTACTGATAAATTAATCTTAACCGCCTCAAGTGATAATGTTTTTACTAAGTAATTTACAGCGGATTTTGATACACCATAAGAAAATTTTAGCTCTTCGGGGTGATCTGAAGTATAAGCGGAAGTAAAGCAAATCGAGCCGCCATAACTTTTTTTAACCAATGATGCAAAATGTTTTGCAATAAAAAAGTTGGTTTTAAGATTCATGTTCATCATTCTATCAAAATCAATTTCTTCTGTTTCCCAAACACTGGTACCGCCATAGTAACCGCCGATAGTGGAAAATAAAAACAACTTGGTTTTTTCATTTGTTTTTATTTCGTACAAAGCAGCCATAACATTCGTTTCAATACTTAAATCTTTAATAGTTAATTGTTTAATTCTTTGTTCAGAAATAGTCTGATCAAATTTAGAATCAAATAAATAAACTTCATCATAATTTTTTTGCAGCAATGTTTTTGTAACGCCTTTGCCAAGTGCTCCATTAGCACCAAAGATTATTAATTTTTTATCCATTTACTTCTCTAATTAAAAATAAATTTAGCAATAACAGGAAAATGGTCACTATATCCGCCTAAATATCTTGAGCCGCCGTAAGTGGGAAATGGTGCACCTTTAAATTTTCCAGTGCGTGTAACCATCAGATACGGTTTATATACTTCAAATGAATTGCAGACATATTTTATATCATTGCCTATCAATAGTTCTTTAGAAATAATTATTTGATCAAGCATATTAAAATCATCCTTATAAAAAAAGCTTCCGTTACCATCAAACCAACTTTTATATGCGAGATTAAATAAATCAATTTGTTTATCCTCTTTTAGTTTACCCGATTCGAGAGAATCACAGAAAAATGGTGCTGCTTTTAAATAATCCGTAACAGATAAATTTGTTGGCTCATCATTAAAATCTCCGACAATAATTATTTTGCTATTTTTATTTTTACCAAATAAGGATTCAATTTTAGCTCTTAAAGTTTTTGCAGCTATTATTCTCTTCCCTTCAGTTTCATCTTCACCGCCTCTGCGCGAAGGCCAATGATTAACAAAAAAATGTATTGTGTCTTTTTTCTCAAATAAAAATGAGCCATCCAAAATTAATCTAGTATTTGATCCATTACCCAAATCAACTTTAAGCCCTTTGAAATCTAAAAGAGAAAATTTATTTGAATTATAAATAATTCCATTATCAATTCCTCTTCCATCAGGTGATTCGAGGTAGGCAATTTTAAATGATTTATCATTGAGATATTTAGTTAGCAACGTATCCAATAAATTTTGATGTTCAACTTCCTCAACTCCAAGTAGATCGGGTCCATTGTTATTATTCATCGATCGAATGACTCTTGCTAAATTATAAAGTTTTTTATCTAATCTTTCATTACTCCATTCTTTTGTGCCACCGATAATAAATTCTTCATCTTCAGTTTTGGGATCGTCTATAGTGTCAAAAAGATTTTCAAGATTCCAATTTGCAACATAGAGTGTATCATTTTTTTGCTGCGCACAGGAAATGTTTGTAATAGTTAGTACGATTAAAAAAAGATTAAGTAGTTTCATAATTTTTGATTAAATAAAAAAAATTAAATTTCAATTCGGGTTACAACTCCGTGTAATTTGTTGTAAGGAAAATCAAAATAGCTAATCCAGTTTGGAGCTATTTTTTTCAGAACGATAAATAATTTTAATAACGGTTTATCAGTTTTAATCTCTTCCGCTCCATAGAAAATAGCTTTTTCGTGAAATCCCCATTCCTTAAATAATACAGGCAGATTGGGAACTTCCATATATCCATAAAGTATCCGAACTGAAAATAATCCTGGAGTGATCTCTTCATATCTATCTAACTTAACACCGTAAGGATGATCGGTGTTTTCAACAGATACAAGAACATTTTTTTCATACATAATTCCAGTTCTAAACATGCAGTGCAGAATGTATGGTGAAACCACATTAGAGTTTTTGGTAAAGAAAAGTGCTTCTCCTTTAACAAAATTTCCAGTTTCATAAATTTGTTTAAAACTTTCTGTAAATACATCCATTGAAACAGACCGCAAATATTTTCTTAATCTACTCATACCTGCTATCCATAACCACATTATTAATAATGCTATTGATGCAATTATAATAGACCAATAACCACCGTAGGGAATTTTATGTGTTACAGCAACTAAATAACTAAATGTGATTAATAAAATAATTAATGCAACAGCCATTTTTAAATATTCTTTTCTGTTTTTTAAAATAGCAACGATAAATATTGAGCTAATAAACATTGTTGCAGTAACGGCTAAACCGTATGCTGCGGCAAGATTTGAGGACTCTTTAAATATTAGAATCATTAAAATTACGGCTGCCAATAAAATCCAATTAACAGAAGGAATATAAATTTGTGATCTAAGTTCTGTAGATGTGTATTTAATTCTCATCAAAGGAAATATTCCAAGATTTATTCCTTGAAAAATTAATGACATAACTGCACTGATCATCGCCTGTGAAGCAATAATGGTTGCCATCAAAGTTAAGATTAAAAATGGAATATAAATTATATTATAAGATGTGCTTACTAGTTTGAATAAAACTTGAGTAGTATCATGATGCTCTAAAACATAAGCACCCTGTCCAAAATAATTAATGACTAAAGCAAAAAATATAAATGACCAGGCTTGCCGTATTGGTTTACCACCTAAATGACCCATATCTGCGTAAAGGGCTTCACCTCCTGTTGCACATAAAATTACTTCGCTTAAAATAAAAAATCCCGGCAATCCATTATGAACAAAAAATTCTATGGCATAAATAGGGTTAAAAGCTAATATTATTTGAGGGGTGTGCACCACATAAAAAAATCCGGAAAGGAAGAGTGCTAGGAACCACAAAAACATTATAGGTCCAAATGAAATTGCTACTTTATTTATTCCTTTAAATTGTATCGCAAATAATAAAATGGTTATTACCGATGTAATAATTATGATCGTGTTTAGACCAATATTTTCTAAACCGGGGATCAGTTTTAATCCTTCAACTGCGGATAGAATACTGATAGCCGGAGTTATCACTCCATCGCCCATTAATAATGAAACGCCAATATATCCCAGGAAGGAAATGAAAGCCACTTTTCTACCTTTTTTCAAAGTAGAGATTAGTATCTCTTTTAAAACTATAATTCCGCCTTCACCACGTATGCTTAAACTCATCGCTAACCAGGCATACTGGATTGTAACTAATGAAATTAATGTCCAAAATATAAGCGAAAGAACTCCAAAAACATTTTCTTTTGAAGGTGTGGTTAAGGTAAATATTATTGTCAGTGTATAAATAGGGCTTGTTCCAATATCGCCGAATACTATCCCCATAGCCTTAATGATATTTTTGAAGTCGCTGGATTTGGTATGTTCCATTGCTTAATTTACTGAAGAATTAAATCACTGAAAAAAATAACCTAATTCTTCAAAATTTCAACCTTGTTATATTATTGAAAAAATATGGCTGAAATATAATCAGTTGACAATTGAAAACAATTTATTCTTTTGAGACTTCTGAAAAATTATTTTTAGTCATTGGTCATTCCCACGGAAGTGGGAATCTATTACAAAATCAATGGATTCCCGTTTGCACGGGAATGACAATAGAAATATTTCAGAAGTCTCTCTTTATAATTAAAGATCTTTTAATTCTATCTGCTATTCATAGTTTTACAGTTAATGTTTATTTTCAATTAAACAATTAAAAATAATCCTAAAGAAAAAATATAATGCTTGATAAAAAATTTGTGATAATTGATGCTTTAGCTTTAGCATATAAAGCGTACTTTGCATTTATTAATAGACCATTAAACAATAGTAAAGGTGAACCTACATCTGCGGTTTACGGATTTTTAACTCAGCTTATAAAAGTATTTGAAGATCAGAAACCTGATTATTTAGCTGTTGCCTTTGATTCAAAAGAAAAAACTTTTAGACATGAGAGATATGAATCTTATAAATCTTCAAGGCAGGCGATGCCTGAAGATATGATCCCACAAATTCAAAGAATTAAAGATATTATTGAAGCGCTCGATATCCCATTTTACATAAAGCCCGGATTTGAGGCTGATGACATTGTTGGTACTGCTGTAAAAAAAGCTGAAAAGATTGGTCTTTTATCTTTTGCCATAACCCCTGATAAAGATTATTTTCAATTAATCACTGAAAGAGTCAAAGTAATCAGACCAGGCAAATCTACAGATGAAGCCATTCTTTATGATAAACAAAAGGTAATTGATGAATTAGGTTTTGAACCAAAATTAATGATCGACTACTTAGCTTTAATCGGTGATGCCAGTGATGATATTCCAGGTGTTGCAGGAATTGGACCAAAGACTGCAGTTCCATTGATTCAAAAATTTGGCACCATCGAAAATATTTATAAAAATATTAATGAGATTGAAAAAGCAGGAATCAAAAAGAAGCTTGAAGATAATAAAGCAAACGCTTTCCTTTCAAAAGAACTTGCCACCATACATTGCGAGGTCCCGATTGAGATCGATTTTGAGAAGACTAAGTTTACCAATCCCGATTTTGAAAAAGTAAAGGGAATATTCTTTGAACTGGAATTTAAAACGTTATATACAAAATTGTTAAAATATTATGAGAATAATCTTAAGCAAGAAACTCCAATAAGAGAAGAAGCCCCAGTCGTTACAAAATCATTTAATAAGAAAGATGTAAATTATCATTTGCTGACTGAAGAAAAAGATGTAAAAGATTTGGCTGCAAAATTAAGTCAATCAAAATTATTCGTCTTTGATACTGAAACTGACAGCTTGAATACATTTGAAGTTAAATTGGCAGGAGTCTCGTTCTGTTTAAAACCGAATGAAGCTTATTTTATTCCCATCAATCCATTTTACAAGGAATCAGGACTATTCGAAAATCGATTTAGTAATAGATTTCCGTTAGATATTTTTATAAAATTATTTAAAAAGATTTTTGAGAATGATCAAATAAAAAAAGTTTGCCAGAATGGTAAATATGATATCGCTGTTCTAAGAAGTTTATCAATTGAAGTAAATAACTTTTACTTTGATACGATGCTTGCAAGCTACATCCTTGATCCGGATCAAAAGCATGGAATGGATGATTTATCAGAGAAATATCTTGATTATAAACCAATTCCTTTATCAGAATTAATCGGAATAAAAAAAGATCCAACTAAAATTTTTGAAACCGAATTAAGTGCAATATCAAATTACTCTGCCGAAGATGCTGATATTACTTATAAATTATATGAATGTTTGGATAAGGAATTAAAGAAACAGAAAATTGAAAAAGTTGCTTATGACATTGAGTTTCCATTAGTACCGGTATTAGAGGACATGGAGTTTGAAGGTGTGAAAATTGATGTGGCTGCTTTAAAATCATTTAGTAAAGATTTACAGATATTGTTGGATAATTACACTTCTGAAATCTATAAAGTTGCAGGATGTGAATTTAATATTAACTCTCCGAAACAATTGCAAGAAATACTTTTTACAAAACTTAATCTTGCTACAGGAAGAAAAACAAAAACTGGATTTTCAACAGACGCCCGATCACTAGAATATCTTCGCGGTGAACATGAGATTATAGATTTGATTTTAAATTATCGTCAGGCATCAAAACTTAAATCAACTTATGCAGATGCTCTTCCAAACATTATCAACAAAAAAACGGGAAGGATTCATACCAGTTATAATCAAACTGTAGCATCAACAGGAAGATTATCAAGCAATGAACCTAATCTTCAAAATATTCCTATCAGAACAGAAATGGGAAAGGAAATCCGAAGAGCTTTTATACCTCGTGATAAAAATTATGTCATACTTAGTGCTGATTACAGCCAGATAGAACTTAGAATAATGGCTTCAATTTGTGAAGATGAAGCTATGATGAAAGCATTTAAAGATGGCGAGGATATACATAGAAGCACTGCTGCTTTAGTGTTTAAAGTAAATCCAAAAGATGTAACACCGGATATGAGACGAAAGGCAAAAGAAGTTAATTTTGGAATTCTTTATGGCATCGGACCTTTTGGTCTGAAAACGAGATTAGGCATTACTCAAACTCACGCGAAAGAAATTATTGATACCTACTTTAAAACATTTAAACGTGTAAGAGAATTTATGGATAATTCAGTTCGCCTTGCGCAGGAAAATGGTTACGCTGAAACTTTAATGAAACGAAGAAGATATTTAAAGAATATAAATAGTAACAATCGGGTTGTAAGGCAATTTGAAGAAAGAGTTGCAATCAACATGCCTATACAGGGAACCGCCGCAGATATGATTAAACTTGCGATGATAAAAATTTATAATGAATTGAAAAAAAGGGATACAAAAACTAAGATGATTTTACAAGTGCACGATGAATTAGTTTTTGATGCGCATAAAAATGAAGTTGAAAAGCTTAGACCATTGATAAAAAACATTATGGAAACTGCTCTACCTTTAAAAGTTCCAGTGTTGGTTGAGACAGGAATTGGAGACAATTGGCTTGACGCACATTAATGATTTAGTTAAAGATCAAGTTCAAGTTTAGGTATAATTTCAAATTTATTTGAGGGTTTACATTTTGTAGAACAGGTTAAATAAAAATAATGAAAATAAATCCATCTGAAATAAAAAAAATACTCTGCATCAAACCACGTGGAATTGGCGATGTAGTATTAT
>JAVHOU010000167.1:0-38091 GCA_036170275.1 Ignavibacteriaceae bacterium | reverse complement strand
TGGAATAATAGAAGTTCAAATCAACTTGAACCAAATTTTTGGAAAGCAGATATTGGATTTGTTTGGAAACCATTAGATGACTTTTATATTAATGCTGCTTCGGTTAATCTTTTTACTGTAAATAATAAAGCAAATCTGCAGAGCAATGAAAAATACAGATTGAAAACTGATAAGGCATTTTTACTTGGAGCTAATTTTAATCCTCTTAAAAACCTTAATATTAATCTCATTTACGAATCTACAAATTCATTCCAAGCTCAGTTATTAAAATTTATTGATGTAAGTAATAATAAAATTGGTTTAGGGATATCAACTTTTCATGATCACGAACAAAATCCTTTTTTAGCAGGAATTCTTTCATCAGCAATTTTCTCATCTAAGTCATTTGATATTTCTTTGACGTGGTTAAATTATTTTTCAAACAGAAATAATTTAAGCAGCTACAATGATTTCGCAGCAAAGGGAATTTCCAACATCATCAATAACAGATTCAGTTTTGATAAACTTTTATTAACCGCAAACTTTAAACTAAATACTCAGGCAGAACAGAGAGTTAAATTTGTGGATGTTACTATTAATCAAAGTATTTACCCTGCTCTTGCGGAAAAATACATTGATGTTCCGATAGCCACAGCTCGAGTTGTCAATCTAACTGATGAAAAAATTAATATCAAACCCGCAGTTTTAATAAATGGAATAAATAAAGAAAAAATTCAATCACCGGGTTATTTTATTATGCCTTTTGATACAAGTGATATAAATTTTTATACGATCATTCCAGAGTCTTATTATAATACCAATCCAGAAATCTCATACGCAAATTTTTATCTGATGACGGTTAATGATGAATATGATGATGAACTTCAGAAGGCAATTTTAATTAATGGAATAAATGCCTGGGATGGTAATGTTCACAACTTAAAATATTTTATTAAAAAGGATTTAAGCTTTAGCGCAAATTATTCGAAGGAAATTCTTGCACTTAATAAATCTGCTATAGATACTGTTATATATTCATTGGTTGATTTTTATAAAGCGAAAACTGTTTATAATACTTTTGTTAAAGATCTAACGTACACATCTGATCCCAGAGCGACTGCTGAATATGTTCAGTATCCAAAAGAAACTATTGAAGTAAAGGGCGGTGATTGTGATGATCTTAGTGTATGCTTCAGTTCTTTATTAGAAAGTATAGGAATAGAAACATCTTTGGTTGATTATAAAGCTGATCCAAATTTAAAACATGTAAATATGATGTTTAACACAAAACTATCTCCTCAGCAAGCGAACCTGATAACTGAGAATGACACAAAATATTTTATTAGAAAAAATGATAAGGGAATTGATGAGGTTTGGATTCCTGTTGAGACAACATCATTAACAGATTTCGATACTGCCTGGTCAATCGGAGCCCAGAAATTCCAGTCTGAAGGAATTGATAATCTCGGATTAATCAAAGGCGATGTTGAGATAGTGGATATTAATTAATTTTTGAAGAGGTAAAAAATGAAAAAACTAATTTTTATAAATATTTTAATTTTTCTTTCAATCACTTATGCCCAAACTTTTCAAATTGAAAAGTTAAGCGGGAATGTAAAAATTTTAAATGGGAGTGATAATTCCTGGCATGAATTAAAAGCAAACACAAAAGTTGAATCAAATGCTATCATTAGTACTGATAAAAATTCATTTGTAAAACTAAAAGGTGATGGAATAATCTTTACTCTAAAAGAATCTTCGGCAATTTCCATCTCCAATATAAAACAAATGAGTGTTGATGAACTGCTTCTTGCTCTTGCAATGGAAAACATCATTAATACTCCAAGAAAAAAAGGTAATGATAAATCAGGCAGCACTGCAGTTTATGGGATTGATGAACAGAAAAAAGAAGTTGAGATAAATAAGTTGAGCGATATGGGTATCAAGCGGTTAAATGGTGCTAAACAGCTTGCTGAAAATGGGATGAAAGAATCAGCGATTGTTACAGCAATGGAAGTTTATCGAAAATATCCTGAAACAAAAAAGAGCGCTGAAAACAGAATTTATTTTGCTGATTTACTTTTTGAAAAAGGTCTTTATGAAGAAGCTTATGACGAATTTTCTTCAATCAAGTCTTTACAGTTAAACAGTTCACAAAAAAATTATGTTGAAGGAAAACTTGATCAGATAGGAAAGAAACTTTTAACAAAGTAAAGTTTTAGTTTCTTATATAATATTTGATTACTTCATCCAGATAAATATGAAACTTTTGTGGCATGTTTTTATACTTTGAATTCAAATGATTTTTAATTTTCTCAAAGTTATCTGATTTATTTGGTAACACATCTTTTTTAATGTTATTTAACCACGTTTCTAATTTTATCTGAACACGATTTATAATTTCAAGATCTTCAGAAGCCGCAATTGCCAGGGCGGTATCGGATAAATTAAAATCTTTCTCAACTAATATTCTAAAAGAATAGCCCCTGAAATTTTCTGCAACCAAAGTCCTGCTAACATTTCCAAGTTCTTTTGCAGACTCATTAATTGAAGAGTGAGAAAAGTTTTTCTGTCTTAAAGACTCGATTACTAAATCCTCAAAATTGAATTTAACATTTTTAACCAGATCATCTGGTAAGTCATTGAGTTGCAAAAGATTCCTTTCTGCAGATTTACAAAATACCAGCGCTCTTTTAATTACAGATTCAAGTTCCCTGACATTTCCTTTCCAATCATATTCCTTTAAAGATTTTAATGCAGCTAATGATAACTGAACATTTCCTCCATCAGAATTAAGCAAATAATTAGCAATCGATTCAATGTCTTGCTTTCTATCTCTAAGAGGCGGAATATGAATGTTGATTACATTTAGCCGATAGTACAAATCCCCTCTGAATTTTTTCTCTTTAACTAATTGTTTAAGATCTTTATTTGTAGCTGATATAACTCTTACATCAACTTTAGATGTTACAACTGATCCAACTTTATCGTATTCACCAGATTGCAAAATGCGAAGTAATTTTAATTGAAAATTCTCAGAGGTTTCTCCAATCTCATCCAGAAAAATTGTTCCTTTGTCAGCAGCTTCAAACTTCCCGATTTTATCAGCAACGGCGCCGGTAAATGCTCCTTTAACATGCCCGAACAATTCGCTTTCAAGAAGTGTTTCGGTTAAAGCGGCACAGTTTACAGCAATTAATTTTTCATTTTTCCTTTTGCTCAAATTATGAATTGCATTTGCCACAAGCTCTTTACCAGTACCGCTTTCGCCTGTTATTAAAATTGTTGCATCAGTGGGAGCGGCTTTTTTAATTATCTCGGTAACGCTTTGCATTTCTTTAGATCTATAAACCAAACCGAAAAAATTTACTTCATCAATTTCTGATCTAATCTCGACTGGTTTTCTATCCTCCTCAGAATCTTTAAGCTTTTCTATATCACCTTTTAATTCTTTTATCTTTGTTAATAATGAATCAGAGTTTTCTCCGGATGTATAATTAAATTCTTTCTGTAACTCAGCTAGCTCTTTTTCTTTTCCTTCTAAAAGATTTTTGAGTAATCTTGCTTCATCAACTGCACCTTTATATTTATTCTGTCGTTCAAGAAATATAAAATACAAATCTGATATAAAAATGAAAGTTACCGGTACAAGAAAGAATGCAAACCCGAGTTCTAAGTAATAAAGCTGGTGTAATAAATATGAGATAATGAGAAATGGAATTACAATAGCAAAATAATTTTTTATAGGATTAACATTATCCTTAAAAACTATCAATAGTAGAAAAACTAAAACGATAAATGTTAAAACAGAAAGGAAATAAAAATTATCATTATAATACCTTTTATTGATAAGGTTATCCAAACCAAAGGCGTGAAGAGCAACCCCGGGTAATTGGTCATCAAAATTCGTTTCAAATGTGGATGACAATTGCGGATCACTGGTAC
The DNA here is from genome assembly GCA_036170275.1 of Ignavibacteriaceae bacterium. GTDB lineage: Bacteria > Bacteroidota > Ignavibacteria > Ignavibacteriales > Ignavibacteriaceae > IGN3. The sequence goes on along the minus strand of JAVHOU010000167.1, from coordinate 34,167 downwards.
CGATTAGGATAATTTTATTTTTAAACTCTTTTAATTTTATATCGTTATTTCGTACCAGATCAAAGAATTCTAATAAGGAATAATTTTGAAATTTTTTCCAGGAAGAAACAATATTAATTTTTATTTTATTAGGATAATCTTTTCTCTCGCTTAATAACTCTAAACAAAATGCACTTTCAGTATTGTTCTCACTTTTTAATTTTAATGGTATAATAATTTTATGATCTTTTAAATAATTGATATGCCCCGTTGCTATTGATTCATCAATTAGCTTAGGACTTGGATAACTTAATGAATCAGTTAGGAAAGTATTATTATTCTCCTTAATATTTCCTGCTAATGAACTTAATACAACATTGCCATTTTTTCGTATCTCTTTTTGCAACAGTTTGTCATAGAGGGACTGCGAAGCAAATTTAGCACTTAAAAAAACTTCTAGTCCGATTTTTTTTACGCGTAAAGTTGTTAAATTATCTATCAGAAGTGCATAATAGCTTCTTTTAATTGGCCAGGGTCCTAACTGTTCAATATCATCGGAACTAATATGAATGATAATGATTGATGAATCCGGATACCTTTCCCCAGTAATTCTTGTGAACATTGATGAAAAAGCATAATCAATATTTTGGGGAATCGATTTTACAATAAAAAGTAAAACGATTGCAAGAGCGGCAATTATAATTTTAACTATTATTTTTTTATTCACTGTGCAGTTGATAATTAACAAATAATTTTATTGTGTAAAATTAAACAAAGTTATATAAAACCATGAGTACTAATTTATTCCAATTCAATAGGAAATATGTTTATTATTATAATGAATGTTTCATTCATCATTCTTAATTTTACGTTAAGATTTTATTTGCCCCCGTAGCTCAGTGGATAGAGCAGAAGTTTCCTAAACTTTTGGTCGGAGGTTCGATTCCTCTCGGGGGTACCAAACCTTCTCAACGTCAAATAAACTTTTTCATTTATCTCAGTTGACACCTGCCCGAATTCCATCAGTGTTGTACAAAACTTACAATAGTCATTTCGACCAAAGGGAGCCTGCCTGCCGGATTAGGCAGGAAATCTTTTACTTGTGAACTATCAGATTTCTCAGTCGAAGACTTCTTCGAAATGACTTTTCTAAACTTATCATACAGTTTCTTTCGTAGAAGGTTCTGCCATAGGCATCCCTTTGGGAGATTCCTTTAGGGGGTACTATTTTAATTGAAAAACCTTGAAAGAATTTGGCTTAAGAATAATTTTTTGAGTTACATTTTCTTTTGCGTCAGGAAAAACTTCTTTCCCTTCAAAATTGATCTCAAATAAATTTTCACACTCACCCAAGTTAAATGCGCAAATAGTTTTTTTATCGTTTAAGACTCTTTCAAAGGCAAATATTCTTTTTTGATTATCGATATAAATAAACTTGACCGAACCTTTAGATAGAGGATCATTATTATTTCTAACTGAGATAATCTTTTTGTAAAATTTTAGCAAATCTTCATTCTGCTCTACGGTGTAAGTCCCAAATCCAGTTTTAAAACCCGAGTTCTCATCAATTATTTCATCATCATATTTAAGATCATTCCATACCATTGGTTTTCGACAATGAGGGTCATCAGCGCCCCACATTCCAACTTCATCCCCATAATAAATCATAGGTGCGCCGCGATAAAGAAGTTGAAAAGCTGCTGCTAATTTTTGTTTTTCATAAACTTCGTTATTTGGTTTGCCGGGATTATAATTTTTATTCCTTTCATTTGCATCATGATCATAACCTCTATCCGGATTAAGTATCATTGAAGATAATCTTTCTGTATCGTGACTGCTTAGAAGATTTTGTAATGCAAATAAATTTTTGGCTGGATAAGTTTCATCAATTTTCTTTAGTCTTTCAACGAATTCGTCAACAGAAATTTTATTTTTATCTGCGATGAAGAAATCATTAACTGCAAAAGCAAAATTATAATTCATCAAAGCATCAAAAGGTCCATCAACGGAAATAAAATCCGGTGAAAGCTCCCACAATTCACCTACAATTATTGAGTTTGGATTAACTGCTTTTACAACATTACTCCACTGCTTCCAAAAGCCAATGGGAACTTCACGAGCAACATCAAGTCTCCAGCCATCAATTCCATCAGATGGATCTCCATCATTATTTGGATCCATCCATTTTTTTGTTGAATTGAAAATATATTCTTTCGGTCCTTCTGCAAGATCATCTTTGGTTCGATTAAATTCCGGTAAAGATTTTGTTCCCCACCATCCTTTGTATTCAAATTCATTTTGTTGAGTAGTCGGATCATCAAATTTTTCAACTCGGTACCAATCGGCATATTTAGATTTACTTTGGTTTTTAACAATATCCTGAAAAGCCCAAAACTGCACACCTGTATGATTAAAAACTCCATCAATAATAATTTTCATTCCTCTTTTATGAACTTCATCAATCAACTTTAAAAATAATTTATCTGCCGTAGTCCATTTCCATGTCGCTGGATTATCAGGAATTTCTTCACTCATTAATTTCCGATCACCAACTGGATCCGGTCCAAAATTCACATCAATATGATGATAAGATGAACCATCATATTTGTGAAGTGAAACTGCTTCGAAAACGGGATTAAGATAAATAGCACCAACCCCAAGTGCTTTTATATAATCAAGTCTATCAATAATTCCCTGAATATCTCCACCATATCTTCTCTCATAAAAATGATGACGTGCATTTTCTCCTAATTTCTTTTCCCAATCGGATTGTACAAACCAATTACTTGTCCATCTTGTTATAGACCAATTATCGGGAATTGATTTGTCATTTATAAAAACTTTTTCTGCTTCAGGATCATTTAATGAATCACCATTTGCAAATCTTTCAGGGAATATTTGGTACCATACAATTCCCTTTGCCCAATCAGGTAATCTATTCTGAGCAAGCAATGAATTAGAAATAATTATTATGGCAATAAATATTTTTACATTTATTTTCATAACCCTAATTCCCTTTTCATCAATCCTAATGTTTGAAGAATAGTATGCGGCTTATAACCAAGTTCGCTTTGTGCTTTGATAGTAATTAAGCCTGATTTCAGTGGTCTTCGTGCAGGTTGATTAAGTTCTTCTGTTTTTATTTTAGTGATCAAATTTTTATCAAGATTAAAGAAATCAGCTATCTTTAATGTAAAATCATAGCGGGAAAGAAATTCGCTGCCGCCAATATTATAAACTCCTTCTTTCCCAAGTTCAATTGCTCTGTTAATTGCCTGCACTAAATCATCAATAAACGTTGGATTATTTATCTGGTCATCAACAATTCTTATTTGCTTTTTGGCTCTTAGTGAATCGACTACCCATTTAACATAATCAGGTCGACTGTATTTCGCAGTTCCATACAGAACATTCGTTCTTAAGATTGTGTATTTGATACCACCTATCTTTAAAACATTTTCACTTGCAAGTTTTGTCCGGGCGTAATAACCAAGTGGATTGGGAATCTCATTTTCAGAATAGGGCCCGTTCTTGCCATCATAAATATAATCTGTTGAAATGTGAATTAGATGTGAATCCAAAACACGTGAAGCTTCAGCAAGATACTCAACACCTTTTACATTTATTTTCCATGCAAGTTCACGTTCGGTTTCGCAAAGATCTACATTTGTAAATGCTGCAGCATTGATTATAAAATCAGGACAGAAATCGTATACAACTTTTTTAATTTCATTTCGGTTTGAGATATCGCACTTTACATATTCAAGTTCTTCAAACACAAATTTATCCTCAACAGATGTTGCAAGTAATTCTACATCTTTTAAAGCTGAATAGAACTCGACTGCCCTTTGTCCAAGCATTCCATTTGCACCAACAACAAGTATTCTTCTTTTTATCAGATCAATTGAAGTCATAAGAGTTACAATAATTTCTTTTCTACAAATAATTCAGCTTTTGTTACAGCGTTGAATAATGAATCATAAACATTTTTATTTCTAATATAACTATAAAAGAAAGATGCCCCAAAAACATCACCACAGCCTATAACATTAGGGTTATTTATTTTTCTTGCAGAAATAGAGTAAGAAAGAATTTCATCTGAATTTTTAAAATAAACTTTTGCACCGAGTTCACCTTTTGTTACGCAAAGAATTTTTATCCCAAGATCAAACATCTCCGCAACAATTTCTCTTTCCAATTTCAAATGCGACAAAGTAAATAATTCATTTTGATTGACCTGAACAATATCAAGGCATTTTGCCCATTTAACAAAATCAGGAATTAGGCGGAACTCTCTTTTGTAATTCTCCCCGAGTCCTCTTGACAAAGTATGGATGTCAATAAAAATCAAACCTGAATAATGGCTTCTGATTTTTTCAATTTGAGTGAGCGAAATATCAAATCCCGTAATCATATTAATCAAGATTCCATCAAAACAATTAAGATCATTAAAATCGGTTGAAAGATTGTTTGTAATATTCTCATATTTTTCATGTCGTTCTTTGTCTTTAAATAATTTAAGATGAACTCGCGGAATTGCTTCAACTTCTTTAAGATAATCCTTTTCAACTTTATCGAATTCATTTATAAAGAAGTCATAAGTATCCTGATCATACTGAGAGCAAAGAAAAATTTTATCCTCATTTTTCTTTAAACGATTAAGAGCAGAGATGGTATAATAAATTCCACCTGCACTTTTTTTAAAAGTTTCATCAGTTTGAATGAAATCAAATACTGAATGTCCGATTACAAGAATCTTCATTTTAAAAAATTTATTTTAAGTAAAATTACTATGGAATAAGTCACAAATTAAACGGCATCTAACTAATTAACTATAAAAATGTATTCATTCTTCCAACAAAAAGATTTATATTTGAATCCGATTTAAGAGTAAATTCTAAAATGAAAATTGGTATAACTTGTTATCCTACATATGGTGGAAGCGGAGTGATCGCTACGGAGCTTGGAAAGGAACTTGCACTTCGTGGGCATGAAGTTCACTTTATTACTTATGCGCTGCCTTTCCGTTTAACAAAATATATAGAAAATATCTTTTTTCATGAAGTTGAAACAAGCAGCTATCCACTATTTGAATTTCCACTTTATAGTCTTTCCCTTGCCAGTAAAATGATTGAAGTTGCAGAATTTGAGAACCTGGATTTACTGCATGTTCATTATGCTATTCCGCATGCAACATCAGCATATCTTGCAAAACAGATTGTTAAAAATAAAAAGTTAAAGATAACAACAACACTCCACGGAACAGATATTACGTTGGTTGGATTAGAACCATCCTTTCTTCCGCTAGTTAAATTTAGTATAGAGCAAAGCGACGGAGTTACCGCTGTTTCAAGATTTTTAAAGGAAAAAACATTAACTAATTATTCTATTGAGAAAGAAATAACTGTAATTCCAAATTTTGTTGATACTGAGGTCTTTAAAAAAGTTTCTATTAATGATTGTGCATTCAGAAAACATATTGCACCAAATGGAGAAAAAGTTTTAGTTCACACATCAAACTTTAGACCTGTTAAACGAGTTACAGACGCTATAAAAGTTTTTGATATTGTAAATAAAGAAGTGCCGTCAAAATTATTGCTTGTTGGCGACGGACCTGATAGATCAGAATGTGAAAGATTAGTTAGAGAACTTAATCTTACAGACAGTGTAAAGTTTCTTGGTAAGCAAGATGGTTTAGTTGAGATATTAAGTTCATCCGATGTTTTTCTTATTCCATCGCAATCGGAAAGTTTTGGTTTAGCTGCCTTGGAAGCTATGTCTTGCGGACTGCCGGTTGTAAGTTCAAGTGTTGGTGGTTTGCCCGAGTTGGTAAAACATAATGAGTGCGGCTTCATCGCAGAGATTGGTGATGTTGAACGAATGGCAAAATATACACTCGATCTTTTAACTAATGAAAAAAAATATGAAATATTTTCACAAAACGCTCGTAGCAGAACATTAAATAATTTCGATAAATCAATCGTCGTTCCGATGTATGAGGAACATTATAAAAAAATATTGAACCAGTAATATGATAATTTATTGTGCAGGTCCTATCAAAGGTGATCTAACCTATCAAAATGATTATAAGGAGATTATACGAATTGTTGAATCTCTTGAACATACTGCCTTAGCAGAATTTAGCAGTAAGTTTCACTCTACGTTTCCTCTTAGCGATAAACAAATCTATACGAGAGATTTAAAATGGCTGGATGGAAGTAAAATAATGATTGCAGAAGTTTCTGGTCCAAGTCTTGGTGTTGGATTTGAAATCTCGTATGCACTATTAGTAAAGAAAATTCCTGTTCTAGCGGTTTATAATGAAAAAACAACACAAATATCATCTATGATAACAGGGTGTAACGATCCAAAACTCATGGTAAATAAATATTATAACTCCGACGATCTTGAAAAAATTATAAAGAATTTTATTGTTAATAACGGCGGCAAATAAATTTTTTATTTCCGTTTTGATAAAGATCTAATGTTCTTGTTTCACTCCATAAGTGAATATCATTAAAGAATATTTTTACTCTCTTATTAAACAAAAACTCTCAACAGATAATATCCTTGAATACTGAAGTATCAAAAAAAATTTACGATTACTTTTCATCATTGTATGGAAAGGGTTCAGCAGATAAATATATTGAGTTTATCGATCGAGATCCTGCACAATACATTAGAGTAAATACAGCAAAGGTTTCCAAAAACGAATTAGCAAATCTTTTAGAACTAAAGTATCAAATAAAAACCCAGCCCACCCCAGCGTTTGAAAAAGTTTTAAAAATAGTGGAAGGTAATGAACGAATTGGGAAAACACTCGAACACGTTTTAGGTTTTTACTACATTCAATCGCTTTCCTCAATGATGCCGCCGCTTCTGTTAAATCCAAATAATGAAGATACCGTTATGGATCTTTGCGGCGCGCCAGGTTCTAAATCTACCCAGCTTGCTGAAATGATGAATAACCGTGGAAGTTTAATTATTAATGAGATTGATAATGAACGTATTAAATCTCTTGTCTTCAATCTTGAACGAATGAACGTTATCAATGCTTCTGTTATTCATTCAAAAGGTGAAGTGTTAAGTAAGATTTATGATGATCACTTTACAAAGATACTTGTCGATGCTCCGTGCAGCGGACTTGGAATAATACAGAAGAAAGGCGAGGTGAGCAATTGGTGGTCACTTGATCACGTTGACAGATTGCAGCATCTCCAAACCAGATTATTAGTTGCGGCAATTAAAATGGCAAAAGTTGGAGCAGAAATTGTTTACTCAACCTGCACACTTTCAATTGAAGAAAATGAATTGGTGATTGATAAAATATTAGAGAAATATCCTGTTGAATTGCAAGAAATAAACTTACCCATTCCTTCACGAAAAGGTTTTACTGAATACGAAGGGAAAATATTAAATCCCGAATTGAAAAAAGCGATTAGAATTCTTCCCTGGGAAATTGATTCCGATGGTTTCTTTTTAGTAAAGATGAGAAAGATAGATGTAACGGAATCCCCTGAAAGAGAAGAGTTAAGAGAAACAGAAATTAGATTAGTTAATAGTCATCATAAAGAAATTCAGTTTTATTTAGATTATGTGTCTGATCATTTTGGAGTTGATAGAAAAGTTTTAGATGATTACAAATATATTTTTAGAGGGAAAGATATTTTCTTTGTGATTAAAGATTGGAATGACGAAAATATTGGTTTGTTTAATCGCATTGGTTTAAAGTTTGGTACGCTTGATAAAAAAGATAGAATCACATTCAATTCACAAGCAGCGCAAGTTTTAGAAAAATATATCACAAAGTTTATATATGAATTAAAGAACAAAGATGAATTAAAAAATTATTTAACAGGATGGATAATTAAAGATGTGAACATTCCATCCGGACAATATGTAGTTAAACATAATAACTGGGTTTTAGGTACTGCTATAAAAATTGAAGATGGATTAAAGAGCCGATTCCCGCGCACAAAACGTACACAGAAGTTTGAGTTCTAAATTTTCTTACTTAAGTAGGATCATTTTTCTTGTTTGAACATATTCACCAGCTTGAAGACGATAAAAATATAATCCGGATGCGGGATTCTTGATGCTCGATGCTGGATCAAATTCAACATTATAATTTCCTGCTGGTTGTTCTTCATTCACAAGTGTAGTAATTTCATTCCCAAGTACATCATAAACCTTTAACTGCACAAATTGCCTGCTGCTAATAGCATACTGAATATTGGTCCTTGGGTTAAATGGATTTGGATAATTCTGGTATAACTTAAATTCCACAACATTTCCAATTTCATTATTAACTGTGCTAGCTGTTATAGGAGTTAGTTTTAAAATTCCTTTATCAGGGATAACCTTAGCCAGCACAACTCTTCCACTATCTGTAACCGTAGTTGTTAATGTATCTACTTTTCCGTTTTGTTCTGTACGAACATAATTCCAATTATCAGGAATTTTTACATAAGCGCTTAATGGAAAATTATAAATTGTATCGTCAAGGTTATCGGAAATATTAACTTCAATTAACTGGTTTGATGAAGAAATTATTTGATAGTTAGAATTATCTCTTTCTTTTATGTATCGCGTAATGTTTCCAACGGTTTCAACCCAAACATTATTGTTTAACGATCTTGTAGCAAGCCAATCGCACAACCAACCAAACCATTCTGTGGCAATTGGTTCATAAACCGGGTCGGGTAAATTTAGCAAAGAATCTATTTGATTGAATGGAACAACATCATGAATAATTATCATGCCCCATTTATGGTTATCAATTGAGTTCTGCGTCCAATCTAAAAAAGTATAAAGTTCATCCAGATCATCCGATATAGAATCTCTTGGCTGATCAAACTCAATAACTGTTGCTTTAAGCCCAAACCATTCTTCTTCTGATAAAGACGAATCATTTGGAATTTGATCAAGAGCTCTACCATTTTCATAAAACAATCTTGCAGCAGAATCTACATCTGAATTATGAACTGTGTAAGGATAATTAAGTGAAATGCATTTTTCATTCGGAACTTTTTGTTCAATAAATATTTTGGATTGATATAATTCGTAAAGTAAAGTACTGTCATCATTAATACTTCCCCAGAAAAGAGTGGTGAGATCATAGTGGTTCATTGTGTGTGAACCAATTTCGTTTCCATCAGCAGCCATTTGCTGAAATTCATTCCATCTTCCATATCTCCAAATTAAATCTTGATTATCTTCAGCAAGATATGGCGGCAGAACATAAAATGTTCCTTTAAATCCATACTGATCCAAAATAGGTTTTGCATAATCAAATTGTGTTTTTAACCCATCATCAAAAGTTAAACTGAACGCACTTTTTCTGTCATCAGCATAATTTGTGAATCGTAGTGAGCCATAATTTTGTGCAATACAAAAATTTGCAATCGTTATTATTATAAATACTATTTGTTTAATCATCGCTTATAAGATTTTTTTTCTGTCTAAAGATATTCTTTTTTGAACAAATATTTTTGTTAAAAATAATTCTTCTATCTTTATATGAAGATTATTTTAAATACGATTTCAAGTACTTTCCTGTCCATGAATTTTCATTTTCTGCAATTTCCTCCGGAGTACCGGTTGCAACAATTTCACCGCCTTTATCACCTGCTTCGGGTCCTAAATCAATTATATAGTCAGCACATTTAATAACATCTAAGTTATGTTCAATAATCACAACAGAATTATTTCTTTCAAGAAGTAGTTGGAAACATTTTAATAATTTAGAAATATCATGAAAGTGAAGACCTGTTGTTGGCTCATCAAAAATAAAAAGAATATGTCGCCTATCTCTCTGCGCTGTAAGATACGAAGCAAGTTTTATTCGCTGTGCTTCTCCACCGGATAAAGTATTTGAAGGCTGACCAAGTTTAATATAACCCAATCCAACATCTGCAAGCACTTGCAATAGTCTTGTAATTCGATCGTTAGCTTCAAAGAATACTAATGATTCATCAATCGTCATATCAAGAACATTAACTAAATTTTTTCCGTGATAAGTTATTTCACGGATTTCCTTTTTGTATCTGGTACCATTGCAATCATCGCATTCAAGATAAAGATCGGCAAGAAACTGCATTTCAACTTTTATAAATCCATCGCCCTGGCAGGTTTCGCATCTGCCGCCAGGAACATTAAAAGAAAAAAATCCCGGTTTATAACCGCGTGCTCTTGCCTGATGAGTTGATGCAAACAAATCACGAATCAATTCAAATGCTTTAATATAACTTATGGGATTTGATCTTGGAGATTTGCCAATCGGTGATTGATCAACAATTACAACATCATCAAGATATTCGCCGCCTTTAATGTCATCATACTTTCCGATAAATGATGGAGCATTGCCAAGATACTTTGCAATTCCAGCATAAAAAACATCGTGTATAAGTGTGCTTTTACCAGAGCCGCTAACGCCAGTAATTACAACAAATTTATTTAAAGGAATTTCTACAGTAAGATTTTTAAGATTGTTTTCTTTTGCGCCAATTATTTTTACTGTTTTGGTTTTTCTTTCATTTCTTTTTTCCGGAATCGGAATAGTTAATTCACCGGAAAGGTATTTGCCTGTTAATGAATTTTTATTTTTTATGATCTCAGAATAATCCCCAATCGCCACAATTTCACCGCCTTCAATTCCGGCTTTCGGTCCCATATCAAAAATCAGATCGGCGGATTTCATCATATCAGCATCGTGTTCAACGACTAAAACGGAGTTACCAATATCTCTTAAATTTTTTAAAATGTTTATCAGTTTTGCATTATCGCGTGGATGCAAACCAATAGTTGGCTCATCCAAAACATAAAGTGTACCAACCAAAGCAGAACCGAGAGACGTTGCAAGATTTATTCTTTGTGTTTCTCCGCCGGAAAGAGTGTTACTGTAGCGATCTAAGGTAAGATATCCAATGCCAACATTATTAAGAAAAGTTAGCCGCTTAATTATCTCTTTAAGAATTCTTTCTGCAACATTATAATCGTAATCAGATAATTTTAACTCTTCAAAAAACTTTAATGAATATTCGATTGGCATCTGAACAATTTCGTTAATTGATTTGTTATCAATCTTAACCTGCAATGCTTCCCTGCGTAAACGTGATCCTTTACAAGCGGGACAAATTGTGTAACCACGATAGCGGCTTAACATAACACGAACATGAATTTTATATGTTTTTCTTTCAAGTTCAGAAAAGAAGTGATCGAGTCCTTTATATTTTCCAAATCCTTTTTTAACAAGCGAGATTTGTTCTTCCGTTAGCTGTTTGTAAGGTACGTGAATTGGGAATTTATACTCACGTGCATTCTGAATTAGATCACGAAGATATGAGCTATACTTGGCGCCATGAAATGGAGCAATTGCTCCATCAGCAATAGTAAGATTTGGATTTGGAACAACAAGATTCATATCCAAACCAATTACTTTGCTGAATCCCTGGCAAACGGGACAAGCACCGAAAGGATTATTGAATGAAAAAAATCTTGGTTCAGGCTCTTCGTATCTAACACCGCAGCATTCATAAAACTTATTAAACTCCTGCTGTTCATTTGTATCTGCGTTAATAAGTACAATTCTATTCTCGCCTTCTTTAAAAGTTACTTCGATTGAATCAGAGAGTTTTTCACGTACTTCATTTTTACTTACCTTAAATCTATCAACGATAACTTTAACATCTTTTTTATTTTTTGGTAGCTTCACTTCGTCAGTATTTAAATCATAAAACTTATCATTAAAATATATTCTGAAGAAACCGCGCTTCTTCAATAATTCAATTTCTTCTTTTAACGAATGCCCTTCGTGATGATGCAGAGGAAATGCAAGATAGAATCTTGAGCCGTCTTTTTGATCTTCAAGCCAATCAGCAACAGTTCCGGTTGTTGCTTTTTTAACTTCCTTGCCGCATTGAAAACAAATTGTTTTTCCTATGCGTGCAAATAGCAATCGAAGATAATCATAAACTTCTGTTGTTGTTCCCACAGTTGAGCGCGAGTTCCGAGAACCGGTTTTTTGTTCGATAGCAACAGCAGGAGAAATTCCCTGAATAAAATCAACATCAGGTTTATTCATTCGTTCAAGAAATTGTCGTGCATAAGAAGAAAGACTTTCAACATATCTTCTCTGCCCTTCAGCATAAATTGTATCAAAAACCAAAGATGATTTTCCGCTGCCGCTTACTCCGGTAAATACAATAAGTTTGTTACGTGGAATTTCAAAACTTAAGTTTTTAAGATTATGCTCCCGCGCACCTTTAACGATTATTTTTTTTTCTTTTTTATCTTTAGACATAATATCTACTTATGTAATGGAGGTAAAATTTTAGTCCCTACATTTTTATTATTTGTAAAAATCGCAACAGGATAATAATCTGGTAAAAAACGTTAATAAATATTTAAACGGTTGGATTTACGATTATTTAGGATCAAAGGATATAATACAATTTGAGACTTCTGAAAAATAGATTTTGTATTGACTGTCATTCTCGCGAAAGCGGGAATCTGTTTCATATTCACTAGATTCCCGTTTCCACGGGAATGACCTTTTGAATTTTTCAGAAGTCTCAATTTTTTAATTAAACAGATGTTTTGATAGAAAAAGCTCAAAGACTTTTTGTGAATCTTCAACTGTAAAACCAATTCTAATTTTTTTATTATGCCTATAGAGAATAAATATTTTATCTCTTCTGCTTCTTTTAAAATCCTTTGGAAACCAGGTAATAAAATTTCCAGTTCCCCAGTATCTATACTTGCCATTAAAGAGAGTTGGCATTTTTGTGACAATTTTTTCTATATCAGAAAAAAGAACAGTTAGATTTTTTGATGATGGATAGTAATAATTGAAAAATGTAATTGAAATATCAGTTATCTCAATTAATTTATCTTTATATAAATTTTGTTCCAATTTAATTACTGTTTTTTACTTTCTAATGCTTTCAATTCCAAAATCTTCTCATCCAATAATTTAATTTTATCATTTACTTCAAGAATTTTTGAATCAAGTTGATTTTCAAACTCTTCCTTATCCCAATAACCGCGTTCCTCAAAATAACTTTTAAACAGCCAGTTATGTTTTAATGCTTCCATATTTTCCGATAATCTTGATGCAGATGTTTTTGCATCTTGGGTTACTACAACAAGATTGTCCAATATCTGATTTAATGTTTTTCCTTCTTTCCCCTTTTCAGAAACAAGAGAACCGAGCAATCCTTTGCCTTCAGATACTCCTTGCAATACAGTATCAATACGAGTGACAATCGCGTTAACATTTGTTACAACATCCTGAACACCTTTGCCCAGATTATCAAACAAAGCGATTACACCTTTCATATCACTTGAAATAGAAGTTAAATTTTTATCCGCCGTACTGGTTAGATTTGTTGCAGCATTATAAAGTTTATCATCATTTATTATTCTGCCAATTGTTCCTTCACCCTTATTAACTTTGTTAACAATTTCAGATAAATTTTTCGTCATATCTTTTGTGTAAGCCATTATTCCTTGTGTCTCTTCAATTATATCTGCAAAACTTAACGGCTCTTTCGAGAGAATTCTTCCACCATCTTTAATTTCATCTGCACCCTCAGAACCCATTGTTAACATAACGACTTTATTTCCAACTAAACCTTCTGTTTCTATGCTTGCCCTTGAATCTTTTTTAATGAATCTTTTTACTTCTTCTTTCACCCGCATTGTAACTTCAACGCTTACGCTTGTATCACTTACAATTTGAATACTCTTAACTGCACCAACATCTATCCCGCCAAATCTAACTGAAGCACCATTTCGTAATCCCTCGGTATTGTTAAAATGCGCTTTAATCGTAAATGTTGAAGCAAATAATTGATCTTTATTTCCCAAAAGAAAAATAAGGATTACAAGTAAAGCGCTTCCAAGAAAAATAAAAATTCCAAGTTTAGCATTTGCAAGTGTGTTAGACATTACTGCTCCTATTCTGCTCATTAATAATTTCGTGGCTAAAGAAATTTCTTAAGAATGGATCTCTTGATGTTGTAAGTTCTGTAATAGTACCTTCGTGTTGTACAACTCCTTCATTTAACATTATAGCTCTGTCTGCTATAATTTCTGCACAAAGCAAATCATGTGTAACTACAATTGATGTCATCTTTAAGGATTTTTGTAATTCCAATATCAATGAACTTATTTCTTTTGAAGTAATTGGATCAAGTCCGGTTGTTGGTTCATCATAAAGCATAAGTTTTGGTTCTGAAATAATAGATCGTGCAAGACCAATTCGCTTTTTCATTCCGCCGGAAAGTTCTGATGGCATTTTATCAATTGCTTCTTCAAGCGAGACTTTTTCTAAAACTGATTTTACTTTTTCTTCTCTTTCTTGGGCTGAATAATTAAAATGTCTGATCAAAGGAAATTCGAGATTTTCTCTTACACTCATTGAATCGTACAATGCCGCTCCTTGAAAAAGAAATCCCAAATGTTTTCTGATCTCATTCAACTCCTTTACCTCAAGTTTAAGAACATCAGTACCTTCAATAAATACTTCACCTGAATCCGGCTCGAGTAATCTAACTATACATTTTAATAAAACACTTTTACCAGTTCCGCTTTGCCCAAACACGATCATGTTTTCACCTTCTTCGACTTTAAGGGAAACATTATCCAGTACCACGTGCGAACCGAAAGATTTAGAAACGCCAATTATGTCAACAACATTGTTCATAATAGAAATATCAAATGGTTGGCCATAGCCATAAAGTTACTTTTACAAGAACCATATCAAAAATTAAAATCATAAGTGAAGAAACAACCACTGCAGTTGTTGCAGCTTTACCCACACCTTCAGTTCCATTCGTGGCTGTATATCCTTTGTATGTTCCTACGATACCGACAATAAATCCAAAGACAAAAGTCTTTAATATTCCGGGAATGGCATCACCAAATTCAACTGAAGCAATAACTGAATCTATGTAGTATGAATAATTCATATTCTGTACAAGTACCACCGCAAGATAAGATCCAACAAAAGCGATAAAGATAACATACACAGTTAAGATTGGAAGAATAAATGTGCAGGCAAATACTCTTGTTACTACAAGATATTTAAACGGATTTACGCCTGAGACTTCCATAGCATCAATCTGTTCTGTAACACGCATCGAGCCAAGCTCTGCACCAATACCGGAACTTACTCTTCCTGCAAATATTAATGCTGTGATAACTGGCGCTAACTCTCTTACTATCGATATGCCTACAGAACCTGGTAAAAATGCCTCGGCACCAAATCTTACCATAACAGGATGCATTTGCATTGTGATAACAAGACCAATTATAAATCCCGTTACACTAACTATTGGAAGTGTCTTAATTCCAAGCTCATCCATGTGTTTACGGATTTGATCAACTTCGTAAGGTGGAATAAAAGTCTGTTTAAAAAATTGAAGTTGGAAATCCCAAAGTCCGGCAATCATGATGAAAAATTCGTTTAAACGTTTTTCTATAGAATTGCGTTTTAAATTAGTTGTATTTGAATTTTTCATTACCGAAGAATTATGTTTTGAAAAGTTTTTTATTTATCGATTTCAAACTAAGAAATTTTTAATAAATAATTGAGAACTATTTCCTCTATTGTGAAGTATATCAAGCCAAAAATCACATAAATGCATTTTCATAATGAGTTATTTTAGGATTTGATGCATCTTCCATCAGCACGGCAACAACATCAAAGCGGCAATCAGCTTCTTCAATTTCTTTATCAAACAAATACAGCTCCGCCATTTTTTTTATCTGCTTAATTTTTTTTGGATTTATTGCATACTCTGGTTCACCGTATTCAAGATTCTGTCTTGTTTTCACTTCCACAAAAACTAAGCACTCTTTATCCTTTACCACAATATCAATTTCACCATGACTGAAATGGTAATTCCTCTCAACAATTTGATATCCTTTTTTAGCAAGATATTTTGCGGCAATCTCTTCC
The DNA here is from genome assembly GCA_036170275.1 of Ignavibacteriaceae bacterium. Lineage (GTDB taxonomy): Bacteria > Bacteroidota > Ignavibacteria > Ignavibacteriales > Ignavibacteriaceae > IGN3. The sequence continues at coordinate 18,224 of JAVHOU010000167.1, read as the reverse complement.
CCTTCCTTTCCGATATCCTTTTTATTTTTTTCAATCATTATAATTTTATTCCATAAAAGATAATTCTGTTTGATTAACTCGTTCAAATATTTTTGTTAGAAATGTTTTTCTGTGGATTGGACAAGGACCATATTTTAAGACAGCTTCAATATGTTTTTTTGTAGGATAACCTTTATTCGTTTCCCAACCATAATCCGGATAATCTTTCGCAAGTTTAATCATAATCCTATCTCGTATTACTTTTGCAATTATTGATGCTGATGCAATAGACAATGATTTTGAATCACCCTTAACAATCGGAATTACTTCTGCATCATAATCAAAAGATTTGTTTCCATCAACAAGAATAATATCCGGTTGTATTTTTAATTTCTCAATTGATCTTTTCATTGCAAGTAATGATGCTTTAAGAATATTTATCTCATCAATTTTTTTTTGTGAGATTACGGTATAAGCATAAGCTAACGCATTTTTACGGATCACAATAAAAAGTTCTTCACGTAATTTTGCTGAAAGTTTTTTGGAATCGTCAATCCGTTCATCATAAAAATCTTTAGGCAGAATAACTGCTGCAGCAACAACAGGACCCGCAAGCGGACCACGACCTGCTTCATCAGTTCCGGCTAGGACAATTTTTGTTCCAGATAAATATTTCTTATCGATGTTTTTCATTTTCCAAAATATATTGCAATTAAACCGAAAACCATATCCAATTTTAATAACCGACTTATCAAATTCAGATTAGATTCCTTCCGCTTTTCCAAAAGGATTTTGTTACAAAAAATTAAAATCGGGTTTACTAAGATCATTACTAAAATAAAGTACTCAATTTTATAAACACGCTGAAGGAAGGGACAAAATGTAAACAAAATCAAAGTAATCGTTATTATTAGGATCAATCGCTGGGAAGCATTTAATCCATATCGGATAGGAAATGTTTTAAAGTTTAATTTTGAGTCACCTTCAATATCCTGAATATCTTTTACAATCTCTCTTATCAAATTAATTAAAAAAGCAAATATGGCGGGAATAATTGCCGCTTGCGGATTATTTGCAGCAAAGCCGCCATAAATAAAAGCTAAACCTGTTATTAGTGCAACAATAACGTTTCCAATCAATGTTAATTTTTTTAAGTAGGATGAGTAAATAAAAAGTAAACTTATTGCTATAAAAATAATAACTAAAAGTGTAGGAGAGAGAAACGCTGCAATAAAAGCTGATGCAAAATTAATAAATAAATATTCATACCACGCTTCATTTTTTGTTAATGTGCCCAAAACTAAAACTCTGTTTGGATGAGAAATTTTATCTGGTACAATATCATAAATATCGTTTATAATATTTCCAGCGGCGGCAGTTAATGCTGCAGCGAGCGAAGCTAATACTATTGTAATTAATTTTGTTTGTTCTTTTTCGGAAATAAATATTGCAACTACGACAACAAAAAATGTAATTACAACATTAATAGGACGGGTAATTTTTATGTAAGCAAATATTTTTTTTGAAAAGTTCATCTTAAAATAAAAAATGCTGCCTCAAAATAATTGAAGCAGCACTTAAAGTGAAACAATTTGAATTAATTACTAAAATTCATTTAAAATTCCAAAATGTATTTTACCATCACTAAACGTATCGCCTTTTCCAAGTGCATAGCTAACTCTTAAAACACCAAGTCCCGTTTCTAGATTTAAGCCCAGTCCAAATCCATAAAGAAAATCTTCCGTCTTGGGAATATTTTTTTCTGTTTCTGCAGGTCGCAGGTAATAACCCGTATCAAAAAAAACAAATCCATAAGAACGTCTTGTAAACAAAGCACGATACTCCAGATTAGACCAAAAAATTCTTGAGCCTAAAAATTGTTCTTCTCTGTAGCCGCGCAAGGAATTTGTGCCGCCAAGTCGATAGAGATCGCTGTTCTCAAAAGTTGGTCCGCGTAATTCTCTACCATTTACAGCAATTGCTAAAACCTGATGCGCGAACAATTCATAAAAAAATGCGAAGCTTACAGAAAATCTTTGAAGGTTAACTGATGTATTAAGTGTCGAAGTTAAATATTCCGCAGGACCATTTATTGTTTTTTTACTTAGAGCATAAGAATTAATGAAAAGTATTCCCTCCGTTGGTGCATAAGGATCGTCGCGGGTATCAATTTTTAAATTTAATCCCGTTGTAATGTAGGATGAATTATAAACAGTAAAAACCGGAAATATTCTTACCGTTGGCACAACAGATTCTGCGGCAACAGTAACAGAGGCAGAAATAGATTCTGTGGCAAGATATTCTATTGCGCCTTCAAGTTTACGCTGTACATAAGTTGAGTCCTGCACTTTTTGATATAGCCCAAGATTTATGTTTAGAGGAAAACTTAAAAACCAAGGTTCCAGGTATCTCAGGTCAAGTTCCTGAGAATTCCTGTTATACTTATTCCATTTAAGTGCTATCGCTCTTCCTGTTCCGAAAAGGTTACGTAACGATATGGTAACTATTCCCGTTATATATCCGCTGTTTTCATTTTTATTGGGAGGAATGTATCCAATTATTCCATCAAAGTTGTTGGTGTTTTTTTCTTTTACTTCAACTAAAAGCACACCTTCATTTTTAGAATTAATGTAGAATTGCGGCACTGCAACAGGATCAAAAAATCTTAATCGATTAAGTCTTTGTGGAAACTCTTCAATTCTTTTTTGAGAATAAGACATTCCCGTTTCCAAACGAAGTTCCCGGAGTATTACGTAATCTTTAGTGGATGTGTTACCGCGGATTTCAACTTTATTGATTTTACTTTCGTCACCGCTTACAATTTTAAGATAAACATCAGCGTAGTTATTCCTATCAACGGAATCGTTATAAACAGCAACCGAATTGATTATAATCTTTGCAAACGGATAACCGGAATTTTCAAATTGCACTAGTAGATTTTCAATGCTTTGTTCAATTTCAGTTTTATTAAAAACTTGTCCTTTAAGAAAATCAAATTGTTTGTTTATTTGGTCAGCAGAACCGGAATCTGCTGCATCTACAAAAATATTTTTTAGAATTATTTGATTATCCTCTTCAACTTCAAACTCTATTTTAAATGTGGATGAATCGGAAGATATTTCCAAAGAAGAATTAATGAATTTGAAAAAATAAAACCCTTGTAATAGAAGGTTCTTTGCAATTCTTGTTTTAGCGGAATCTAAAATTCCCTTAAAGATTGTTTGATTTAATCGAAGACCGGACCACTCCAGATACTGTTGATCATCAAAATTAAAGTTGCCATTAACATCGAATGAGTTGAGCTTTTGAGGAAAAGAAATTGATGAAATTGTAAACAGAAGGATGAGACTATATTTCGTGAGGTGAATCATCAATTATCTTTGCTTTTTTTCCAACCGGTACAACTTCAATTTTTGATTTTAATTTAATTGCATCTTCAGGATTAACATTTGATACTTCAAATGTTGCAGCATTAAATCCTGCAACGGCAGTAGAAAATTTTAACGAATCTTCAAACACATCTGAGTTTATCCAGCTTTTCACTATACCGGCAACAAAACTATCACCGCTTCCCGTTGAATCAGCATCCTGAATTTCTAAGGGCTTAATCTTATAAATGTAATTGAAATTAGAAGCGTAAAAATTATTACTTCCGTCTGTTAAAAATGCACGCTTAATATTTTTTTTGTAAAGCTCATTTAAGTAATCAACAATTTCTTTTTCAGAATCTAATTTTAATCCAATTGATTTCTTGATTTCTGAAAGATTGTTATGAATCATTGTTGGTGAAGCATCGATGCAACTCTGTAAATGCTTACCGTAAGTATCGCAGATAGAAACTTTATCATACTTATTTGCCAATTCAATTCCGTAAGGAATAATTGAATCAGTTTCATTGCAAGGAGAACTTCCTGAGAAAACTACCACTTCACAATTCTGAATCATTTTATCTAACTTTAATTTAAACTCATCAATTTCACTTTGAAAAATTATTGCATCTTCAGAAAAGAATGAAGTAATGTTTTTATCACTCTCAGAAATTATAACTGAAGCATGTCTGGTTTCAGATTTTGTAGATACGAATGTGAATTCTAATCCTTCATCCCTTAATGTATCACGAAAAACTTTTCCGTTCGCTCCGCCGGAGAAAAAATAATTAAAAGATTTTACTCCAAACATTTTTAACTGGCGGCTTACATTAATACCTTTTCCGCCTGCAGCAATTTTAGTAACGGAATTTCTGTTTACACTTCCAATTTTAACTTGCTCGTATGTAAATCTTCTTTCTAAAAGCGGGTTAAGTGTGATGATTAAAATCATGGTTCAATATTATCAGAATAGACAAGAATTAATATCTATACCGATATAGATCACCTGTTAGCGGAGTAATTAATCTATAATCACCAAAACCCGTCTGATCAAGAAAAACAAAGCTTCTGTTAAGATTATAATATTCCCAGACTTCATAAGGTTTGGAATCGTATTCAAACGGATGCCTATCAACATTATTTGGTGCACCCAAAATTATAAATACCATCCCTCTATCCGAACGCCACCCTTCTGTATAATTTGAAAAATTTTCGTTGCTGTATGCAACGCGTCTAAAGTATTCATCAAATACTTCATTCTCATCATTGTTAGGAGAAGGATCTTTCTTTTTCCAAAATTCTAAAAATCTTTTTGTTTTATCAGACACATTTTCTCCCTTTTCCATATAGTCCAATTCATCTGGTGTGGCAAGATAGACCGTTTGCGCAATAGCTTTATCAATATCCGTAATTATAGAAGGAAGACCTTTTGCCTGGGAGTAAAAAGATTTTTTTGTTGATGCAACAACTTTTTTTTGATCATCAAGAATTGATACTCCAACTGTGTAAGCACCAAGCTCAAATGGGAATTCAGTAAAATTAAATAATACCTGATTTACTCCCGGTTTTATATTACGATCTTCTTCTTCTCTATGGATAATTTTATTTTCTGTATTAGTAACATAAAATTCAAATGTTCTTCTTACTTCAACTGAATCTTTAGAATTAATTTCATAATAAATTTTTACTCTATCTTTTGAAGACGAGATTTTGCGACTTACATTTGGAACAATAGCGTTATCTGATTGATTATTATCAGTTTTGGAGATTAACAGAATATCGCTCAATGAAATTACTTCGCTAAAATTTCTTACGACTAAAGGATTTTCAGATGTAGTTTCTTTTTTTGAATCCAGATCTTCTAACGCGGTTCTAATTAAATATGTCCCGGGTTTTAACTCAAATGATCTTTTACTTAGTTTAAAATTTTCTTTGCTCGTAGCTAAATTATAATCAATAATATTAACAGCCTCATTCCAGGTTTTTTCAACAATTAATATTTTCTTGGTGCTGTCAAAAACAGTGGCTGTAACAGAATATTTTGCCGTAAATCCTTCACCTGATTTTACAAATACAATATTTTTGTATGGAACTTGAACGAATACATCAATGCGGGTTAATCCCGGTTTATCGGAAACATAATTCACAAAGTCCTGATAATAGACTGCTTCACCAAGATTCTTTTTTACAACATTATACGGCTCATTTTGTGCAAAGAATTCGAGACTCATCAGAAAGAAGATTACTAACGTTAATTTTATTTTCATTTTTTCTTCCTTTCTTTTAACAAAACATTACCAAACAAATCATATTCATTAAAATCATAAATCTCAACAGCATAAAAATTTCCAATTTTTAGTTTACTGCTGTTTTTGTCAATTAAAATTTCACCATCAACTTCTGGTGCATCTCTGTAAGATCGTCCAATAAAGAATTCTCCTTCAACAGCTTCGACTAACACTTTTAATTTTTTTCCGATAAAGGATTCATTTTTCTGAAGAGAAATATCTTTTTGTATTTCCATCAAAACATTTTTTCTTCTTTCTTTTTCTTCTTCAGAAACCGGATCACCAAGAATATAACTTGATGTATTTTCTTCAACACTAAAAGTAAACGCACCAATTCTATCAAATTTTATTTCATGGATAAAATCGCAAAGCTCTTCAAAATCTTTTTCAGATTCGTTTGGATATCCAACAATAAAAGTAGTTCTGATAGTTATATCCGGAATTTCTTTTCGAAGTTTGTGCAGCAATTTTCTGGTTCGCTCAGCAGTAACTCCTCTTCGCATTGATTTTAAAACATCATCCGAAATATGCTGCAACGGAATATCCACATACTTACAAACTTTTGGATTTGTTTTTATTTCTTCAATCAAATCATCAGGAAACTTTGATGGATAAGCATACATTAATCTTATCCATTCTATTCCGCCAATCTTACTTAACTTTCTAAGAAGTTTTGAAATATTGGTATTACCTTTTAAATCTTTTCCATAATCCGTAGTGTCTTGCGCGATCAACACTAATTCTTTTGTTCCGCTTGATGCAAGAAATTCTGCTTCACGAATCAAGTCATCCATCGGTTTTGATTTATGCAAGCCGCGCATAAGTGGAATTGCACAAAACGAACAAGGATGATCACACCCCTCAGAAATTTTTAAATAAGCTGTGTGTGATGGAGTTGATAATAATCGCTCACCGAGTAATTCCTTTTTTAGATTTCCGCCAAGTTCTTTAACGATACCTTCATAGTTCTCAGTTCCAAAATAAACATCAACATCAGGAATCTCTTTTAAAAGATCATCTTTATATCGTTCGGATAAACATCCGGCAACAATAACTTTTTTAATCTTGCCGCTGTTCTTCATTGCAACTGCTTCAAGAATTGTATTGATGGATTCTTCTTTAGCTGCTTCAATAAATCCGCAAGTATTAATAATTACAGTTTCAGCTTTGTTTGGATCATCAACCAATCCAATCTTATTTAATTGGATTTGTTTCATCAATCTTTCAGAATCAACAGTGTTTTTTGAACAGCCAAGAGTTATTACAGAAACTTTTCCACTCATAAAATCAAATCATCCGGCTATATAAATTAAGTACAAATAAATAATTGGTGATGAAAATAATAACGAATCAAAGCGATCAAAAATTCCGCCGTGCCCCGGAATAAAGTGTGATGAGTCTTTAACTCCCGCATCCCGTTTAAGTAATGATTCGGCAAGATCACCTATTTGTCCAAACGTTCCAATTATAAATCCTATTACAAGAGCATCTTTGAGTGATAAAAAATCTAACACAAGATTCTTTGCTAATATCATAGCAAGGATTGCAAATACAAATCCAAAAATTGCACCTTCCCAGCTTTTCTTTGGACTGACACGCGGAAATAATTTGTGTTTACCAAGCGCTGTTCCGCCAAAGAATGCGGCTGAATCACAAATCCAGATTGATGCGAAGATCGAGATGACTAAATATCCTCCGCGTAAATAAAGCCCATCTATGTTTGGATAAAATTCCCTGATCCCAATTAGTGTACTTCCCAAAATCCCAAAATAAAAAACACCGAGCAAAGTTACGCCAAGGTTTTGTATTGCTGAACCGTTGTTTCTGAAAAGTTCAAATATTAACAAGACAATAAAAAACGCAATCAGAAGATGAAATTGATTAAAGAAAATTCTGTACTGGTTTATCAATAAAAATATTACAGCAAGCAAACCAAGATTAACATTTACATTTGCACCTTTTGCTTTCGCCATTACTGCAAATTCATAAAAAGATATTCCAGTTATAATGAGTACAAAGCTTAAAAAATATACTCCACCAAAGTACGAGAGCAATACCACCACCGGAATTGCAAAAACAGAAACCAAAACACGAACAGAAGTATTTCCTAAAGCCATTATTCCTCTTCTTCCGGTTTTGTATTCTTCAACTCGTTTATAAAATTTAAAGCTGTAACCACATCTTCAGTTTTTACTAAAAGCTTTATCACTGCAAGATCGCCTGTAACAGGAAAGTTACTGTCTTTTTGTGAAAGAACGTTCACCTCAATATCTGCACTTTCAAGTTCGTCTTTAATCATTTGTACTTCATACTCTTTGTCTGAAGTGTACACGACAACCCAATCGTGATCTATTAGTTCTTTAACTAATGATGTTCCGCAATCCGGGCATATCTTAATACCCTCAACATACTCGTATGTACAATTTGGGCAGAATGGCATAATCATTCCTCCTTTGCTAATTTTTTTGAAGAATAATATTTATTTAACACTACAATCAAACCAACGAACAGAACTGTTAAACCAAAAAACATCATGACATAAGAAGAAAGTTCATTTGGATTTACTGAAGCATCTGATTTAATAATTTCATCATCACCAATAATATGATAAAGAGATACAGCAGAAAAATTATTTAGAAAATGTAATATCATCGGTATTATTAATGTTTTGCTTTTGTAAGCAGCAAAGCCAAAGAAAGCGCCTAAAATAAATAGCGGAACAAATCCGTAAGGATTAAAATGGTAAAGACTGAAAAATACTGCGGTGATAATAGCTGCAAGATATTTTTTATATTTTAATTCAAAACTTCGCTGGATAAATCCTCTGAACATTGTTTCTTCAGATAGAGCGGGAACAACAGCAACAACAATCACTACAAGAGTAAGTTCAAAAATGTTTGATGCCGAAAGAAGATTACCATAAGTTTTTTCAACCATTTTGTTCAATTCATCAAAAAAACTTTTTATAGAATTTATTGCTGATGAATTTTTTGCAAGTATTTCCAAAAAATAATTTTGCATATACAAATAACTCTGCAATAAAGGAGTCAAAATTATTATTCCGATTATAAACAAACCTAATTCTTTTAAATCGGGTTTACGGATACGAATAATTTTACCAACATCAGAGTATATCCATTTTGCAAATAAAAGTGCGGGGAGAAGAATAAATAAAATTTGTCCAGCCATCGTCATCAAACGAAGACTATTAACGGGGATTGATTCCAGGTTTAAACCAAATATTAAAACTGTAAGCAGGGCTCCAATAATTTGGTAAAGAAAAAATCCACCAGCTAAACCAATAAATGCAGCCGCTACCGGGGAAATCTTAAATTTCAGATCATCATCCGGATCGTAATCCTGGCTGCTTTCTTTGGAAATAGTTACGAGCTCAACTTTGGGATCCTGATTCTGATTATCGTTTTTAAATTCTTCCATTAGAAATAAATATGAGTTGAATAATTATAATTAAAATTACTGATATAAGAAGTGACACTCAAATTTAAAGAATAGCAGTTGTAAAGCAGTTCGCCACGGCGAATCCTTTCCAACTATTTCTTAATTTCTAACCAAACAAACGCACGAAAGGATTCGTGCGCTACATCTATTTATTTTCGTTTGGAAGTTAATTTGCCTGCTAAACCTTCGTAACCGGTTAGGTCCGCATCAATTGCGCCAACGACGACTTTTGTTTTTACTCGCACGGGTATTTTTGCTTCATCATTACTCAGCCAAATCATTATACTTCCTTCGCTTTTAAACAATCCGCCCTCTTGAACAAGCGGCTCAACTACTAAGCACTCAAATTTTCCAGCCGCAACTTCAATGGTTTCCTTACCGTGATAAACAACATCAAGATCATAAACTTTGTTCTTATAAAAATTCTTTAATGGAATCCTGTCACCAACTTTAATATTTGAATAATCGAGCGTTCTGGCATAGTAAAAAGCGGAAACAATATCGTTTACATATTTAGGAATAACAAACTCACCTTCACTTGTTTTCGCTTTGCCTTTTCTTTGATCAAAAAAAGCGGAGAAATCTCTTGAGAATTTCCCTTCACGAATATGCTGTTCAAATCTCCAGGGAAATATTCCTTCAACATCAATGTAAGTTTCATATCTATCTCTTACTTTATAAAACACATCAAAACTCGGAACTGTGTTCACTTCAAAAGTAACGTGATAAGCATCTCTGCCTGATATTTTTTGGATCTTTGGAATATAGAATGATGCAACACCAGCAGTTACAAATCCATATTTTACATCGAAGGTTAACTTCTCGCCTTTTTTAAATGCAGTGTTATTTTGTTTTCGAAAGTTATCATCTTTTTGTGCATAAGAAGATATGGATAAAAACGCTATCACCAATTGAATGATAATTATCATTTTCACTTTTAATCTAAGTTTCATTACCGACTCCATTTTTATAATTGAACTAATACTTTTTTTATATCACTATAAACTTTATTTAAGTCTATCGATTCCATACAATTTAATTTTTCACATTGTTCACGAGTACAATTTTCACATTCGATTTCCGGCGTATAAATTAATCTTGAATTCGTAAAAGGAGCCCATCTTTCTTTTGAGCAAGAAAGTATTTTAGGATAAAATCCAACTGTAAATTTCCCGAGCGCTGCTGCGATATGAATTGGTCCGGTTGAATTTGAAATGAACAGATCACATCTGCTGATTAACGCTATCAATTCTGCAAGATTTAATTTACCTGCTAAATTTATTATCCCATCTGATACAACAAGTTGATTACAGATTAGCTTTTCTTTTTCATTTCCCGTGATGACAATCTGATAATTATCCTCGTTAATTTTTTTTACAAGATCAATAAATTTATGCACAGGCAAATCAATTGAGCTGCCACTGCTGCCGGGATGAATTATAATTAATGGATTATCAAAATTTATTTTTTCATTTCTTAGTTTATCATCTATTTTTTTTAATGATTCATCCTCAACATTAAGATTATACTTTACATTATTTTCATTTACTGCTTCAACAATTCCAATTTTCTGAAGTAATTCTATATTGAACTCAAGTTCATGTTTTTCAGCATATTTTCTGTGCGTATAAACTTTTGTGTTAAATAAAAACGAATACCATCTAAAACCTGTGCCTATTCTTGTTTCTATTCTGCTCAAAAACAAAATCAGAGAAATGATGAAAGTTGGATTAACTACTATACAAGCATCATATTTTTTTGATGATATTATTTTCAGATTATCTAAGAAGTTTACTTTATTATTTTCTTCTTTAAGAATAATTATTTCATCAATAAACGGATGATCATTTAAAATAACTTTTGTGTAATCACGAACAAGAAAAGATACTTTGCATTCCGGATAATGTTTTTTAATTAACCCGGCTAAGGGCAAAGTTAATACAACATCGCCAATGCGATCAGTTCGTGCAATCAAAATATTTTTAAATGAATATTTCATCTGGATAAAAATGGATTCCCTATTTCAAAAAAGCGCCATAGAAAATCAATCGATTTTGTAATCCCAACTCTCTTTGAAATTCCTATTTTACTTTTACTAAGTTTTGGTTCATCAATTATATAAATTAAATTTTTAGTTAAATCAATTCCGGAATGTTCTTTACTAAATCCAAAAGCTTTACAAATTTTACCCGGACCATTCGTTAAGTTGAATATTTCTCTCTTACTTTTCAATTTTCTGTCGAATCTTCTTTCAATCATTAAAGCAATTCCATCAATTGGTTCAATAGCTCGTATCAGAACTGCTGCCCCGTGATCGCTTTTTCCTGTTACTACATTACAACAATAATGAGCGCCGTAAGTAAAGTACACATAAAAATATCCGCCTTCATTAAACATAACTTCATTTCGTTTTGTTTTGCCTTTGAAGGAATGTGAAGCTTCATCATCATCACCATCGTACGCTTCAACTTCTACAATTCTTCCTGAAAGCAAATATGAACCTTCATTCTTTATGAGAACTTTACCAAGCAACTCCTTTGCCACCTTTAGAACGGGTCTTTTATAGAACTTACGTGATAAATGCAGGTTGTTTGATGTATCAATCATTGGACAAAAGATATACAATAGTATGCAGGAAATTTGTTAGATATGTTAAGCTTTTAGTAAGGATTTTAATTCTTCAATTTTGGAATTAAAATAATTTTCTTTATCGGGATTTTTCTTTAACAACTTTTTATAAACAGATAAAGCTGCCTGCAGCTCATTTTGATTGATATAAATATTTGCAAGTGTTTCTGAAATAATAAAATTATCTGTTAAATTTTCTTTGGCTCTGTTTTCTTCTATTTTATTTTTTGCATCTCTGATAGATTTAGTCGCATCTTCAATTTCGGCAGTAAGTTTTGTCAAAGTTTCTTCAATTGTTTTATCAGTAGTGCTATTTAAATTTTCTGATGGTGTGGAATTTATTTTAGCGGAAAAATTCTCATTAGCAAATTCTGCCCAATGCGAGATATTAAAAAATGATCGCTGTTTTTTTATCTTATCAATTTCATTAAGATAATAATCAAAAGTTTTGGGTGAATGAATTAACTCACTGCCATCTTTAAAAAACTTAAGTGCTTCGGAATAATTACCTTTTATTGTTTGGGCTTTACCAAGAAGAAAATACGCAACCGAAAATTCAGGATGATCTTTAATCCCCTCATTTAGGATATCAATTGCATTATCGAGATTATTTTTTTCAATCTCAATCCCTGCCAATCTTACAAATAACGGGGACTTGCTATTATACTCACAAATTAAACTTACTTTCTGATTAAATACTTCGGAAAAGTTGTTCATCGTTTTTACTTGGAATATGCATGTTTAATTGATGTTATTGCAACGAAAGAAAATCCAAGAAAGAATAACAATTGAAATGGAATTGAAGCAAGTTCAAGAAAGTAGATTGAGGCTAAAACTCCTATTAAACAATAAACAGCGAGCACAGCTTCTACAATTACAGAGAAACCAAGTTTTTTGTTTAAATATTTATTACCAACCCAGGAATCTTTTTCACTTACCTGCTTAAACTTAGGAGTACGCACAAACTCACTTTTTCTATTCATCAATCCTTCAAACACAGCTCGGGAATTGTTAACAGCCAAACCCATACTGCCAGCCATAAATAAGGGGAAAAGCACTATCTTTTTTCTCCAATCGGTACGAATATCTTTTTGTGAATATAAATAAAATAAAAATGAACTGATAAATGCCATGACAAAAATTGACATTATTGCAAAATATAATTCGTGCGAACCGCTGTTCTTTATAAAGATGAGCGGAACATTTAGTATCGCCGCTAAAAGTATAAACGGAAAAACAAGATTGTTAGTTAAATGAAATGTTGATTGCAGCTTTACTCTTAAAGGTATTTTTGATTTCCAAACTAATGGAAGTATTTTTTTTGCTGTTTCAACTGCACCTTTAGTCCATCTAAACTGCTGAGCTTTAAGAGCATTAATTTCTGATGGTAACTCTGCAGGCGAAGTAAAATCTTTTAGGAATACAAATCTCCAACCAATTAATTGTGCACGATAACTTAAATCAAGATCTTCTGTAAGTGTATCAGCGCGCCAGTTCCCGGCTTCTTCGATACATTTTTTTCTCCAGATTCCGCCAGTACCATTAAAGTTTATAAAGAAACCAGATTTATTTCGCACAGTTTGCTCTATTACAAAATGCCCGTCGAGAGCTAATGCCTGTGCTTTTGTGATGATCGAATAATCACCGTTAATATGTTCCCATCTTGTTTGAACCATTCCAACTTTATCATCATTAAAGAATGAAAGAGTTTTCTTTAAAAATTGTTTGTGAGGAATAAAATCAGCATCAAAGATTGCGATGTATTCGCCTTTGGCAATTTTCATTCCTTCCTTTAATGCCCCTGCTTTAAATCCTTCCCTGGTTCCCCTTCTAACAAGAGAAATATCAAATCCCTCTTTCTTTTTTTCATCAATAATTTTTGAAACAATAGCAGTTGTTTCATCCGTGGAATCATCTAAAACCTGAATTTCCATTTTATCTTTTGGATAATCAATTTCGCAAACTGTTTTGATTAATCTTTCTGCAACATACATTTCGTTGTAAAGAGGAAGTTGTATTGTTACTATGGCATTTCCATCAACGATAGCTTTTGCGACAGGATTATTGTATCCATATTTTCTATGATAGTAAATCATAATAAAGCCATGAAGCCCGAATATAAATAGGATTGAGAGTGACACGAAATATCCTATTAATACAATTTGATCCATTTTATCTTTTAAACCTTTCTATTTACCAACCCGATACGGTATCTAATAAAATATCTTCACTAATTTTATCTATAGCTGCTTCAATCGCTGTTTTTCTTCCTTGAATTACATCTGAAGAAGGATAATCACTGTAGTTAGAAAACGTTTTTTCAAAAATAGTTTTTCGTTTTACAAGATCACGATACAAAACTTTTACTCCTAATGTAATTCTTCGCGATGTAATATTTTCACCTGCAGAAACTATTGCCGGCGCATCATTAAGCGAAACAATTGTACATTCAATAAGTGCATTTGCTGTAGTTCGCTCTGCAACCTGCAACGTATTATCATCAATAAATTTCTGAATCAATTTTTGTGTAAGTGATTCTCTTAAGCCCGGTTCGCCCGAACCACTGCGATCATCTGCAATCGGTATTGCTATTGTTTTCAGATGTTCAGGAACTGATGCACCTGTAAATGAATACGCACAGCACGCATTAAAATTAATGGCAATTAATACCACAAACAATAGATTTAATATCGAAAATAAAATGATTTTATTTTTTCTACGATTCAACAAGATCATATTCTTTCAATTTTCTGTATAATGTTCTCTCGCTGATATTCAATAATCTGGCAGCTTTACGTTTACTGCCTTTAGTTTTATCTAACGCTTTCTTAATCGCATCTTTCTCTAAATCTCTGATTGATAAAATATCATCATCGTTTCCTGAAAGATTCTGTGAAGATGATTCATTATAACGATTAATAATTAAATCTTTTAATTCCATTATATCTTTTTTCAATTCAAATAATGCGCGATACATTAATTCCCTATCAGCATCCTCAGCGGATTTTCTTAAAAACACCGGCAGGTTTCTCTGTTCATCAAAATCCACATAATCCGAAATAAGATCTGAAAACATTTCTTCTGATAAAGTTTTACCTCTATTTAACGCAACTGCAGTTTCAATTGTGTTTTTCAATTCCCTAATATTACCGGGCCAATTGTAGTTCTTTAATATTTCCAGCGCACCTTCTGTAATTTCAGGAACACTGAGTTTGTTGGATTCACAATATCCTTTGATAAAATATTTTGCTAACTCTTCAACATCAGCCTTTCTTTTTCTTAACGGCGGAATTGTTAATGAAACAGCTTTCAATCTAAAAAAAAGATCTTCTCTGAATTTTCTTGTATCAACTTCTTTTTGAAGATCCTTATTTGTTGCTGCAATTATTCTAACATCAACTCTTGTAACTGTTTCCGCACCAAGTTTCATAAACTCTTTTGTTTCAATCGCTCGTAAAAGTTTTACCTGTGTTGTAAGCGGCAGTTCACCTATCTCATCTAAAAATAAAGTGCTGTTATCTGCAATTTCAAAATATCCTTTGCGGGATTCTACTGCTCCTGTAAATGATCCTTTCTTATGCCCAAAAAGTTCGCTCTCAATTATGCCTTCCGGAATTGCACCGCAGTTTACACTTACCATAGATTTATTGGAACGATTACTGTATGCATGAATTGCTTTTGCAAACACTTCTTTACCAACTCCACTTTCCCCATAAATCAAAACGGAAATATCGGATTGAGCTACCTGCATAATTATATCTACCAGATCATTAATCTCTTTTGATCTGCCGATAATTGCTAGCTTTATTTTGAATTCTTCTCGAGTCATTTAAGAATGAAATAGTTATCTGCCATTTTGAAAATTTGTGTGCCAAATATAACATTTATTGGAATGCAATTAAAGAGATGTTTGCAGCGCCAGCTATATTTCAAGTCCATCATAAGCAACAACAATGTGGGATTTTTGCTCTTTATTCAAAGAATTGAGAAACCGATCGATCAATTTTTCTGATTCATCAGCAATGTGTGTAAGAATTATTTTCTTATGTAGATTCTTATTTAATAATCCCAAAACATCTTCTAATTTTATATGAGAAATTTCCGTAACTAACCAATCAACTTTATCTTCAAAAAGGTAAAGGTCCTTTTCTGATCCAACATCCCCGGAATAAATTAAAGACGATTGCTGATCTTTAACCAAAAAACTAAGCGATATAAAACTTAAATCGTTTTTAATATTATACTTTAGATACTTAACCAAATGTGAATTAAATTTTGAATTGAACACCAGGTTTTCTGTAACTCTAACTTCATTATCAACTTCAAATGGAATAGTATTTAATTGAAAACCCATTCTCTCTTTAAACAAATATGAATGCAAAAGATAGTCTTCAATAAAATCGATGTTTGAAGAATGAATGTAAATTGAAAGCGGCGCAATTCTTTTTGCTAATTTCATTTGAGTGATAAGGGAGACTAATCCTGAAAAGTGATCTGCGTGAAGATGTGAAATTAAAATTGAGTTTATTGATTTGAAATCAATATTCTGTTTTAGGATTGCCGATGATATTCCATCACCGCAATCAACTAAAAGATTATGAATGCCGGATGAAATTATAAAAGATGAGTGATGACGCTTAAGAGAAGTTTTTCCGGAACCGGTTCCTAAAAATTTAATCTTCACTTTTCTATCTCAACAACTCTTCCTGAAATATTGAATTGTGTATTTACTATTTGCTTAAAATCTTCAGCTTCGTTTCTGCCTGCAAACTGTCCAACATACACGACATTAAAAATTGTTCCGCCAACATTTTTTTCTTTTACAACGGATTTCATTCCTGCAGTAGTAAACTCTTTTTGCAATGCAGTTGCATTATCTTTATTTGTAAAAGCTCCTGCTTGCACAGTGTATTTATAAACCGTCTCATCTTTCTGATCTACTGTTTTAACCGGTGGAGTTGGATTATCTTCCGTTGTAGTAACATTCATCGAAGCCATTTTTATATAAGGAGATTCAGGATAATTTTTTTTAAGCTTTGTAAAAAGTTTATCTGCGGTATTATAAAGTCCTAATGCAAAATAATAAGAATATATCCTGTATAAAGCCGCATCAGCGTAAGCGCTTTTAGGATATTTATCTAAAATATTTTGATAAATCGCAACAGCATCCTGTCCATTTTCAGTAAGCACGCCTTCAAGAAATATAAGATTTGAACTTTTAGGATAATCTTTTTTTAATCCACTTAACCGTGATTTAACTTCTTCATTTTTCCCTTGCTCAATCTGTTTTAGATAAGGGATGATATCAACTTCCTGCGCCAAAGTTGGGATAGTAATAAGTAAGAAAAGTAAAAAAAGATTTGAAGAAAATAAATTTTTCATTTTACACCGAAAGCTAAAAATTGTTCGGAACCAAATTAGCTTGTTTATGCAGTAAGAGCAATACCCTTTTTTAAAGTTTCGATATGCGAGATGTAATCACCAAATAATGTTCCTGATGTGGCTTTAGTGATTTTTACTTTAACGTAATCTCCAATTTTTATTTTTTCATTCACAGCAACAATAACAACTTTATTTGTATCAGTTCTTCCTGCAATAAAATCATCGGACTTTTTACTTAATCCTTCAACTAAAATAATTTCGTCTTTGCCAATCAATTCCTGATTTTTTTCAAACGATATCTGCTGCTGCAAATCAATTATCTCCTGCAATCTTTTGCCCTTTGTGGCTTCAGTAACATCATCATCCATCTTGAAAGCTTTTGTACCTTCACGCGGAGAATATTTGAACATATAAGCGCCATCATATCTAACCTGCTTTATCACTTCCAAAGTTGCAAGATGATCTTCCCAGGTTTCTGTTGGAAATCCGGAAATTATATCCGTTGAAAAACTTACACCGGGAATTATCTTTTTTGCTTTTTCAATTAAGTTAAGATAATGCTCAACTGTGTACGTTCTGTTCATCAATTCAAGAATCCTGTTTGAACCGGATTGTACAGGAAGATGAATATAATTACAAAGATTTGGATGCTCTGAAATTGTATATAAAAGTTTATCTGATAAGTCCTGCGGATGTGAAGTTGTAAATCTTATCCTCATTGATCTATCAACTTTGGCAGATGCCGCCAGCAGATCTGCAAAATCATTTGCACCATCAAGATATGAATTTACATTTTGCCCGAGCAACGAAATATCTTTAAATCCACGTTGAGAAAGATTTTCAATTTCAGTTATTATAGATTGAAGTGAGCGGCTTCTTTCCCTTCCACGAGTAAAAGGCACAACGCAAAAAGTACAAAACTTATCACAGCCGCGCATAACAGAAATCCACGCAGACAGCCCATCCTCGCGATGCGGTTCAATATCATCATAAGTTTCAGTACGCGAAAGTTTAACCCCAATTCCTTTATCACCATTAAAAGCAACATCTAAATATTCCGGTAGCCTTCTGTACTCATCAGGACCAACAACAAGATCAACAACTTTTTTATCTTCAATAA
>JAVHOU010000166.1:0-11944 GCA_036170275.1 Ignavibacteriaceae bacterium | reverse complement strand
AAATTGAATTAATAAAACCTGAATTGATTTTATGTCTTGGATTAACAGCCGCAAAAGGTTTGCTAAAAAAGAAAGATTCGCTTACAAGTATGCGCGGGCAGGTTTTTGAATACGAAGGTATAAAAACAATGGTAACATTCCATCCCGCAGCACTTTTACGCAACCCCAACTGGAAAAAAGATTGCTGGGTTGATGTGCAGAAGTTTAGAAAACTTTATGATGAGATGGCCTAACCTCACCCTTTATCCCTCTCCTTATTAAGGAGAGGGAAATTTTAGAACCCTTCTCCTTAATAAGGAGAAGGGTAGGGATGAGGTCGAGATTAAATGGATGATATAGGGATTAAACATGACGAAACACTTCAATAAGACATCCGAAAAAGTAAAACGTAGAACTCTCCGAAAAGATCAAACCTTTTGCGAAAAAATACTTTGGCGTTATTTGCGAGATAGACAATTACTTGGCTGTAAATTCAGAAGGCAATATTCTATCGATCAATTTGTTATCGATTTTTATTCCCCTGAAATTAAATTTGC
This sequence comes from Ignavibacteriaceae bacterium, assembly GCA_036170275.1. Taxonomy (GTDB): domain Bacteria; phylum Bacteroidota; class Ignavibacteria; order Ignavibacteriales; family Ignavibacteriaceae; genus IGN3. Next base: position 11,408 of record JAVHOU010000166.1, on the reverse strand, counting down.
CATTGAATTAGATGGTGATGTTCATAATAATCCCGACCAAAAAAAGTATGATGCAAAGCGCCAGGAATATTTAGAAACATTTGGGATTACTTTTCTGCGCATCACTAATGAGGAATTACTTGGTAATGCTAATTTAGCATTTGCAAAAATTGAAGAAGCGATTAAAAAACTAAAACATTAACTGACCTCACCCTTTATCCCTCTCCTTGTAAAGGAGAGGGGAATTTAAAACCCTTCTCCTTTAAAAGGAGAAGGGCAGGGATGAGGTTGAGATTAAAGGGATGAGGTAGTTTAGAACTTAACCGAATCCTTAAACTCATTACTTGTTTTACAGCACTTTATTAATCAACAATTTAACAAACCCGGTTCCTTTGAGGAACTGGGTTTGTAACTCCCCTACAAAATAATAATTTATAATTCTTATTTGAACTTTATTTTACTTAAAGCTAAGTTGCATACGCGATGTTGATTAAAATTGAGTTGATAGTTAGAAGCTGGAACTTTTTAAAAAACTAGTTACTAAATCTTTGACAGTTGTGCTTTACCCGGCATCCTTGTTATGGGGCGCCGCTTATCGGCAACGACGTTAGGCAACTAAAATATGGAGTAAAAATTATGAAAAAATTTACTTTTCTTTTTGCATTAACGCTTTTGCTATCAATTGGTATTGCTGGTTGCGAAAGTAACAGTGAAAAATTTATTGGCACTTGGCATCGCACAAATGATCCCGAACATTTTCTTATCATTGAGCATCTATCTGGTAATGATTATTCTGTAACTGAAAAAAAGGATGGGAAAGTATCAGATTTTGATCCACTTGGTTGGGGGTGGCAGAGTATATTCTAAAAACAATTTTTCACTTCAAGATGGAAAGCTTGTTGGACCAATGAATGTTTCAATTGTATATTCAAGCAATAGTTTGAGCTTTGATGGACATGAATACGTAAAGTGATATTTGCTAATTTATCTTCTATATACTTGGTATTTATAAAAAAATTGAATGAAGAAAAATAAAAGATACATCACTATTTAACTAAAGGAGCTTGCGGATATGAAAAATGCATTTTCACTATTTATTTGTATGGTGTTTCTTCTCTTTTCTACTTCATGTGGTCAAAAAAAGGATGGAGGAAGTTCTAAGAACAAAAAGAAAGAATCTGTTGGCCTGTTTCCTGTTGTTTTGGATGGAAAGTATGGTTTTATTAACAGAGAAGGAAAACTTATCATTAACCCACAGTTTGAAAATATATCTGGATTTACTGATGGATTAGCTAGGGTAATCGTTGGCGGTAAGTATGGCTATGTCAACAAAGAAGGAAAATACATTATTAATCCTCAGTTCGACTTAGCGGGGGATTTCTCTGATGGTTTAGCTGTGGTAAAAACTGGCAACAAGTGGGGCTATATTGACAAAGAAGGAAAATACATTATCAATCCTCAGTTTGACAATGTATGGCATTTCTCTGATGGTTTAGCAGTGGTAGAAACTGGCGCCAAGGTGGGTTGCATCGACAAAGAAGGGAAATACATTATCAATCCTCAGTTCGACAATATGGGGAATTTCTCTGATGGTTTAGCTGTGGTAAAAACTGGCGGAAAGGCGGGCTATATCGACAAAGAAGGAAAATACATTATCAATCCTCAGTTTGACAATGCGAATGATTTCTCTGAAGGTTTAGCTGTGGTAACAACTGGCGGTAAGGATGGCTTTATCAACAGAGAAGGAAAACTAGTTATCAATCCTCAGTTTGACAATGCGAATGATTTCTCTGAAGGTTTAGCTGTGGTAACAACTGGCGGTAAGGATGGCTTTATCAACAGAGAAGGAAAACTAGTTATCAATCCTCAGTTCGAACATGCAAGGGATTTCTCTGATGGTTTAGCTATAGTTCAAATTGGCGACAAGCGTGGCTATATCGACAAAAAAGGAAAATATATTATTAATCCTCAGTTCGAAAATGCGTGGGATTTCTCTGATGATTTAGCTATGGTAATCATTGGCGGCAAGTATGGCTATATCAACAAAGAAGGAAAATACATTATTAATCCTCAGTTCGAAAATGCAAGGGATTTCTCTGATGGTTTAGCTCTGGTAATCATTGGCGGCAAGCGGGGCTACATCGACAAAGAAGGGAAATATGTTTGGAATCCAAGTAACTAATTCAGGTTACCTTGGATGTGAAGAATTAATTAAAGAAAAACTTAAATTTATAAATTCAACATAAAGTAGAGTTAAATTCGGTGCAGAAGTAGAAGCAAATTTTAGAAAATATTAAATAATGTTTGTATAACAGTATGCCTAACAAGTTCTTCAAGGCCGACCGCTTTAAACGTTGTGGCATTTATGTAATTATAAAATTGCGTTGCAAAAGTAAGTTGCTCTTTTAATGTAGTTAACAAAATAAATTTATAAATAATTATCGGTAAAGTTTTTCAAATCCGCGTTGCTGTTATGGGCGGCGGGTTAGGCGCAAAGTCGTTATGTGCCAAAAAATAATTATGGATAATGGAAACAAGATATCATAAACTTGATTTGGATAAAGATGATAATAAAGAGTTTTATCATCTTAGAGATAGATGTGATCTTACACAAAGACAAATGAAATTTATTAATGATAAGATTCTAAAATTAAAACAACCAAAATTCTTCCTTTTTTGTCAGAAGTATAGAATTAGGTCTCTAATTAAGCCAGTTGAAAAATTACAAAATATTGTAGATTCATGGTCTAAAGAATATACAACATTCATGGGGAAGCCAAATTTAACTCTTAAAAATAATCTAGAGCCATCTATTGGATATATGCATTTTACCCGTTTATTGGAGATGATGGACATTTTAGTTAGAGAGAAACAGAATACTATAATTTCTAATTTTTTAAAAATTCAAGAACGCCATAATAATCAAGTAAATTTTATTATTGCAATTATATCAGCGTTTATCTCATTAGCTGGTTTACTTTTCGCATTTTATATATTTCTAAAATAAAAAAGCACTATAACCCGCGGCTCAACGCGACCGCCAAGTAAGGTTGGGTTTTTTAGGTTTTGAATTATACATTTTGATTTTTGAATTTTGTTCAAGGTGTTCATACTTAATTAATTAACTTACAAACTGCGCTTGCGAAAGCAAGTTAAGTGCAGTTTGTTTAATTATTGGCATTTGTGCTTTACTCGACTTCCTTGCTTGGGGCGGCGGGTTAGGTGCAAGGTTAGCTGCTATCAGTTTACTAAGGAAATAGCACTATGAAAAAAATCTTAAAAGTGTTTGGGATGATAATCTATTACGTTTACATTTTACCAATGATATTTTTTGTCCCGTATTATAATTGGCAATATGCAAATGATAATGGGTTTGTTAAATGGATATTGTTAGGTGAAGTTGTTGCAACTGGGGAAGGTATAATATGGCCTTACTACATTATTGCTAGCAAACAAACCGAAAGCAATATAGATCACTTAAAAAAATCAATTGAATATTCAAATGAAGCAACTCGTTTAGACAATCAAGGTCAATCCTTTTCATCTCCAACTGAGACTGAGATGAAAAAATATATTGACCTGAAAAGAAAAGCTCTAGAAGAAGGGAAATTGGTAGATGTTGAAAAATTGAATAATGATCATCCTAATTTTGGTAATCATTTTCGCAACGAATATTTGAAGGGACTTCAACTTCTTGTTGATTGTTACGACAAACAACAAAACCAATATATTATTCAAGCTCAAATTCTTCTCGATAATTGGAGCGATTGGTATTCTGCTAACCTTGAGAATATAAAAGCAAGAAATAAAATAGAAGTTCAAGCAAAGCAAAATGCTTTACCACCAAGTGCCGAAGAGCCAAAACTTAATCCCGATGAACTTGATAGATATTCTAGTGTTTTAAAGAAGTTAAATGATGGAATGATAACAAAGTCGGATATAGATAAATTACGAGGTGTATTTATTGATTACACTAATAGAACTGGTAGAAATCTATCAAAAGATGAATATGATTCTTTTATAGGTATAATAAAAATATCTGCTGATTATATGTTCGAATTAGGCACATCACTTCTTTATTCATGGGACCAAAAGAAAATATTTACTACTAGTAAATTTGATGAATTATATAAGACTATGAAAGCTCTCAAGTTAAGGAAGGAAGAAAAATTAGATGCCGATATGGAAACATTAAAAGCTGCTGCTAGAAATCAAAATTATGTTGAAGATGAATCTGAACGAAAATTTTATTTTGGTCGCGATATAATTCTTCAACATATGAAGCAAAATGAACTGAGTAATGCCAATATGGAAAAGATTTCAGAGATGATGAAAGAGTTTATAAAATAATGCAGCTAACCGCTTAAAAAAGGAAATAGTCAATAGTACACAGAGATCTAAAGAGAAAATATTTCCCATAAAAAATGTTCTTTGATCCGCCGTGGTGGACTGAACCAAAAAAATATTAAATGGATTGGATTTTAAAGCGCAGATCAAAACAGTATCCAATTCGAACTGAATTATAATTCGTAATATTTTATTGCATTTTAATCCTATCTTGTAATTAAATATTATCTAAGTTACTTTTACATCCCCGATAAATCGGGGTTAAATTTTTAGTTATGTCAAAGACAAGAACAAATAACACAACATCACAAATAATTCCTGCAGATGTAAAACCACCATCTGCACCGGAAATAGAAGCTGCTGTACTTGGTGCAATGCTGATCGAAAAAGAAGCTGTGCCAAAAGCAATTGAAATGCTTAACAAGGAAAGCTTTTATCTGCGTCAGCATCAGATGATTTTTGAAGCAATGATTTCTTTATTTGAATCTAATGAACCGATTGACACCGTTACATTGTATGAAGAGCTTAAAAAAAGAAACCAGGTTGAAGAAGTCGGCGGCGCAGTTTATTTAAGCAAACTATCGCAAAATATTTCTTCTGCCGCTAATGTGGAATTCCACGCAAAGATAATTATAGAAAAACAAATCCTGCGCGGATTAATTTCTTCATCCCACCAAATTGCACAAGCTGCTTATGAAGGTAACCTTGATGCATTTGAAATTCTCGATGATGCTGAAAGAAAAATATTTGAGATAACAGAATCACATCTTCAAAGATCTTTCCAGGGAATGGATCGTGCTGTGCGTGATGCTCTTGAATACATCGAAGCAATACACTCGCAGAAGGATAGAAAGTTTTCCGTTCCAACCGGATTTTATGAGTTGGATGAATTGTTAGGTGGTTTTCAAAAATCTGATTTGGTTATTGTCGCGGCAAGACCTTCCATGGGAAAAACTGCGTTCGCCTTAACTGTTGCACGTAATGCCGCGATTGATAATGGAATTCCCGTTGGAATTTTTAGTTTGGAAATGTCCACAATGCAATTAATCATTCGCTTGCTTTGTGCTGAAGGAAGATTAAATGCTCATCTTGTTAGAACCGGAAAACTTCCAAGTGAAGAAGGAGTTAAGCTTAGTAAAAACGCACACAAAATAATTAATGCCCCGCTTTATGTGGATGATTCACCTGCACAAACAGTTTTGGAAATACGTGCAAAGGCAAGAAGATTAAAAGCCGAGAAAAATGTTGGAATGATAATTATAGATTATCTCCAGTTGATGCAAGGTCCACCTAGAGCAGAAAGCAGGGAGAGAGAAATATCTCATATTTCCCGTTCTTTAAAATCATTGGCGAAAGAATTGAACATTCCTGTTATCGCATTAGCACAGCTTAATCGTGCTGTGGAAGCAAGAACGGATAAACGACCACAGCTTTCAGATTTAAGAGAATCCGGATCTATCGAACAGGATGCTGATGTTGTTATTTTCTTAAATCGTCCTGAAATGTACGGCATAAAAACTTTTGAGGATGATGCAACTTCTTCAACAGAAGGTGTTGCTGAAGTAATAATTGGTAAACAACGTAATGGTCCAACCGGTTCTGTTAAACTTGCATTTATAAAAGAGTATGCGCGATTTGAAAATCTTGCACACGCAAGGCAAATAGCAGAATATACTTCAGCGCCGGTTGATGAGGATATTATATAAAAATAAGAATTAACAATTAAGAATTAACAATTAAAAATGCAAAATTATTTTATGTGTCATTTCGAACGAAGAGAGAAATCTATTTTAAACATGGTTAGTCTAATAATAATTTTAACATTCTTCATCTTCGCTTCGAACATTAATTCTCAAATATTTTCAGAAAAAGATGTTGAAGTGTGTAATTCAAAATTTAATCTGGCTGTGGATAAATCTTTGATTGAAAAACCAATCAACGAGGTGATTGTTGAAATTGGAAAAAGTTTTGTTGAAACTCAATATGTTGCTCATACACTTGAAAAAGAAGGGGATGAACAACTTGTAATAAATTTAACCGGACTTGATTGCACAACTTTTCTTGAAACATCATTAACATTTGCAAGATGTATTAAAAAAGGTAAAACAAGGTTTGATGATTATCAGAACGAATTAACTTTCATTCGTTATCGCGATGGTAAGATTGATAAGTATCCATCACGTCTTCATTACTTCTCAGATTGGATTTTCAACAATCAGCAAAAAGGAATTGTTAAAGATATAACTGATGTAATTGGCGGAAAGGAAATTAAGTTCAATGTTAATTTCATGTCTGAAAATCCTAAGTACTATCCACAACTAATAGATAACCCAGATTTTATTCCGGTGATCGAAAAACAGGAAAAAGAAATTAACTCTCGCCAGTACTATTTTATTCCGGAAGATGATATTGAAAAAGTCGAATCAAAAATTCAGACAGGTGATTTGATCGCTTTAACTACGAGTGACACAGGCTTGGATATTGGTCACGTTGGCATTGCGATAAAAATGGATAACGGCAGAATTCATTTTATGCACGCACCGTTGGTTGGAAGTAAAGTTCAGATAACGGAATTACCCTTAAGTGATTATGTAAAGAAAATTAAAAAACACACCGGAATAATTGTACTCAGAGTATTGGAGCCTTAGTTCTGTTTGAAAATTTCTAAAATCATTTCATCAAGCGATTTTTGTTTGATGTCAAGCGAGTGAAGTTTTTCTGTACTTAACGAAACATCTTCAACTTTTGATAAACCGGGAACATCATCCATTTTAATTTTCACTAAAAGATTTTTATCAAGATTTGCAATCTCACATAATCTTTCACCAAGTTCATATCGGGATACTCGTTCAATCCCGCCGAAGTTTATAACTTCTGATTTAATATCAGTGCTGACGAGTTGAGTTATCATTCTAGCAGCGTCTATCAATGAAAGCGGAGTTCTAAATTGATCAGTAAAAAGTTTCACATTTTCACCTTGTTTCAAATCCATAAACATTTGATGAAAATGATTTTTGGAATGATTTAATCCAAAACCGAATAACAGAGCAGTTCTAAGAATAATATAATTATCAAAAACTTCTTTGATTTTTAATTCTCCCATCAATTTCGTTTCAGCATAAAGAGAAACCGGAATTAGTTTTGCATCTTCTTTTAGCATTGATCCACGATAACCTGCATAAACTAAATCTGTGGAAGTATAAATTAATTTAGCGTTATACTTTTCACATAGTTCTGCAATATGCTTTGTTACGTTAACATTTAAATTGTAAACATCTTTTGCAGAAACATTTTCAGGTAAGACTGGATGAGAAATCGCGGCTGTATGGATAACTACATCAGGATAAAATTGATCAAAAGAATTTTGAAGAGAATTATTTTCAAGTAAATCAATTTTTTTAGAATTATAGTTCTTGCAATTCCCGGCATTAAGATGATATAAAGTAAGAATATCATGCTTTGCGGAAATAATTAGATTTAAGTATTGCCCAAGTAATCCACTTCCACCGGTAATTAGTATTTTCATATTAATTTTTATTGATTTGATTTTACACTATAAAAGTTATTGAAGTATACTATTTTCAATCCTTAGAATGATTATCCTTTTTGAAAATCATACTTACTTTGGTAAATTTATTAAGAAATAATGAAAGAATTATGAAATATTTTTTAGCCTTAAATTTGGTACTCTTAATCAGCATTAGCTCTTACTCTCAAACCACAAAATATTTTGATGCACCATTTGGCGGAGGCGGTGGATTTGTTGGCGGCTGGCACATACCAAATGTTGATCCATTAAATTTGAAATTGAGAGAAGTTGGAATACCTGAACTTTCAACAAGCGGAATGTTTACTACTGGCGGTGCAGGATTTATTTATATTGGATTTGTAAAGAATCTTCGTCTCGGTGGAATGGGTTTCGGGGGCACAGTTTCATTTTCATCAAAAAATGGTGTTGATAATTTGGAAGCCATTTATTCTATTGGTGGTGGTGGATTAACTGTTGAGTACACTCTGCCTTTTATAAAAAATATAGGTGTCTCTGTTGGCGCAATTCTCGGTGCTGGAAGTATGTCTGTTGAGTTATATCGTAATAATGGAAGTTTTAGTTGGGACAATATTTGGAGTGAGATTGAATCAGGATCTACAACAAATGTTTCTAGAAAGATTGAGAAAAGTTATTGGACATTTACTCCGACTCTAAATGCTGAATTTCCGGTTTACAGATTTATCGCTTTAAGATTGGGTGTCGGATATCAATTAACATTTGGTGGTGATTGGAAAGTGGAGAATGCTCAAACAATTAGTGGTATTCCATCTAATTTAAAAGCGGATGGATTTTTTATTCAAGCAGGAATATTTGCAGGATTTTTTTCTTTTTAGTTATGAAAAAAATATTAGTAACAGGCGGCGCAGGATTTATTGGTAGTAATTTTATTAACTACATCTTAAAATCAAGAGATGATCATTTTATCGTTAACCTCGATAAACTTACTTACGCCGGCAACCTGGAAAACTTAAAAGAAATTGAATCCAACAAAAACTATAATTTTATTAAAGGGGATATAACAAACTCGGAATTAGTTAATTACATTTTTGAAAAGTATAAAATTAAATACGTAATTAACTTTGCAGCAGAATCACACGTTGACAGGAGTATATCAGGTTCAGAAATATTTTTCAGAACAAATGTAATTGGTACAAATATTTTATTGGAAGCTTCAAGAAGATTTGAAGTAGAAAGATTTTTACAAATCTCTACTGATGAAGTTTATGGAAGTTTAGGTTCAACAGGATTGTTTACAGAGCAAACACCGTTGGCTCCAAATAGTCCCTATTCAGCCAGTAAAGCGGCTGCGGATATGATGGTTCAGGCTTTTCACCACACTTATGGGTTACCAATTGTAATAACACGATGTTCAAATAATTATGGACCATTACAATTTCCTGAAAAATTAATTCCTTTAATGATTTTAAATGCTTTGCAAAATAAAAAACTTCCTGTTTACGGCGATGGAATGAATGTTCGTGATTGGATTTATGTAATAGATCATAACAAAGCAGTAGAACTTGTTTTTGAAAAAGGAAAACCTGGCGAAGTTTATAACATTGGTGCGAGTAATGAAATGCCTAATCTAGAAATCATAAAATTGATTTTACGAAATCTAAAAAAGGGTGAAAAACTAATTCAATATGTAAAAGATCGCCCGGGTCATGATAGACGCTATGCAATTGATTCAACTAAAATTCACGCTGAGTTAGGATGGAAACCAGAATTTCAATTTGACTCAGCTATTGAAAAAACTATAGAATGGTATTTGAAAAATAAAAGTTGGTGGGAAAGAATAATTTCTGGCGAATATCAAAAGTATTATCAAAAACAATATTTATCTCACAATTAAGATTGAATAGTTAGTCATGAAAAAAATTTTCTTCATAACACTTTGTATTTTCATTTCGGTTACGGCACAAGAAAAAAACAATCAACAAAATTCGTTAACCCAGTTTCCAATTAGCGTTACCATCGGTGGAAAATTTATTGTAAACGGAACATTCCCAGCTAGTATTACTGAAAGAGTGGATCAGTTTGTAACCCGGATATATAATCAGGCAAAGGAAAATTCACTTAGCGTTGCAAAAGATTTACAAACTGCAGAAATAATCAATAGAAATCTTGATCAAGATTATGCGATAAGGGGAATAATTTTGAAGAGCACAAATGGGGGAGAAAAATTGATTGATTTAGCAAAATTTAGAGTAAATGGTAATTTCGTAAATGATCCCTATTTAAAAAATGATGATGTTATTATTTTTCCTGCAGTTGATCTAGAGCGTAATTTTGTGAGGGTAATTGGTGCAGTTAATAATCCTTTGAAATTTATGTTTGTGGATGGAGATAAATTATCCGATGCTATCGAACTAGCTCAAGGAATTAATAAAGCTTATGAGAATGTTAATGAAGCTGCAATCTACAGATTAAGTTATGATGGTTCTAAAATTGACTCATTAAAAATATCTTTAAAATCAGATATTCTATTACAAAGAGGTGACAGAATTTCTGTTATTTCGAATGAAACTAGACGCCTTGATTATACAGTTAATGTTATTGGGGAAGTAAATAAACCTGGAATAATTCCGATAACAGACAACCATACGACAGTTGCAGAAGTTATTAAGAAGGCAGGAGGATTTACTTCTAATGCAGATATATCAAGAGCCGAATTAATCCGTGGCGCTAATGCTTTTAAGTCTATTGTTTTTAGTGAACAATTAGAAAAATTATTAATGTCTAGAATGTCTACACTGATTGAAGGTGATTCGTTGTATTTTGAAATTGATGAAAAATTAAGATTTCTTAGAGGTAGTGGTTTGGTAGATTTTACACATATTTTGGATCAAAATTCCTCAGAAGGTAATTTTATTATTCAGGACTATGATGTTATTTATATCCCATCAAAAGTCGACTTGATTTATATTTATGGACAAGTCAATCAACCAGGGTACTTACAATATGCTCCCAATAAGTCCGCGAATTACTATTTAAGTCTAGCAGGTGGAGTAGGAGAAACTGCTTCATCCGTATATATAATAAAAGGAAAGTCAAGGAGCTGGATTTTGGCAGAAGATAACCCGGAGACAATTATACAACCGGGTGATTATATTTGGGTATCAAAGAAAACACCGAGAACATTCTGGTACCATGTAGAACAAGCAAGTCGAGTTGCCGCAATTTTAGGTTCGATAGCAACAGTTATATTATTATTTCTACAATTTAAGAAATAATACTTGACATTTCCCTAATAAACAAACATATTAACAAGCTAATTTTTAATAAATAATTATTTAAACAAATATTTTTATTTAAAAGTTTATACTAACTATTGTTTACTTGACTTTAGTTTGTTGAGACTATAAATTTGTAGCCCTTCTTAATTGAAGATTTTGTTCTTTGATAGAGTGAGAAATAAAGCCAGTTAATTCCATAGTTTAACTTGCGTCTAACGCCAAGATTACAAAAAATTAAACTCTACAACGGAGAGTTTGATCCTGGCTCAGGACGAACGCTGGCGGCGTGCTTAACA
>JAVHOU010000165.1:0-2347 GCA_036170275.1 Ignavibacteriaceae bacterium | reverse complement strand
TCAATCTCATCAATGTAAACAATTCCTTTTTGTGCACGCTCAAGATTGTAATCCGCAGCTTGCAGTAAATGAACTAAAACTGATTCAACATCATCACCAACATAACCAGCTTCAGTTAACGTTGTAGCATCTGCAATTGCAAAGGGAACATCCAGAGTTCTTGCTAGCGTTTGTGCAAGTAAAGTTTTTCCAACTCCGGTTGGACCAATAAGTAGAATATTGCTCTTTTCAATTTCAACATCATCAAGCTCAAAAAAATTTGTGCGAGAGCCAATCCTTTTATAATGATTATAAACCGCAACAGCTAAAACTTTTTTTGCTCTTTCCTGTCCAATCACATATTCATCAAGTGCTTTTTTAATTGTTTCCGGTGTATGTTGATTCCATTTCCCCTGTTTCTGATTGCTGTACGCAGCAAGATTGTTTTTTAATATATCAACACTGCTTCCAATGCAAATATCACAGATATAAACATCGGGTCCGGCTATCATACTTCCGACTTCATTTCCATCTCTTCCGCAGAAAGAACACTTAACAATTTTTTGTCCGGGTTTCTTTGACATTAATTATCCTAACTTATTTTTTTCTTTAACTCAATTATATTTTGTCTTGCCTCATCCAAGTATAATGACTTTGGAAATTTGGCAAGTAAACTTTCATAAGATTCCACAGCTTTAGCAGAATCTTTTAATCCGTACTGATAAATCTGACCCTGCAAATATAAGGCTTTGTCCGCATAAATGTTTTTCTCAGCTTCGTCAACAATTAGCTGAAGATTAGCAATTGCATTTGAATAATCATCAACAGCAATTAGCATTTCCGCTGTTCTGAGTTTGGCAATTGAATGAAATATAAATGCCTGTGGATTTTGTGAAAGCTGCAGATATAAATTCTTCGCCTCATCAAATCTTTTTTGTTCTGATAAAAACTCAGCCTTGCAGTAGAGCGAAAGGTTAGACGAATCATTCTTTGCTGTGTTCAGTAAAATTGATAACTCAATTGCATCGTTTGCAATGTTATCTTTTAGATTGCCCATAACCGTTAAAAGATTTTTTCGTGCCGATTCAAAATCATTTTTAAAGGTAAATATTCTTGCAAGCTGATAGTTCGCATAACTTTTATCTTCTGGATTTATTTGTACAAGCCCAGTTACCGATTGAAAATATTTTTCCGCTTCATCCAACTTAGCTTGCAGAATTCTAATGTTTCCAAGTTCAATAAAAGCTAACGAGGCAAACTTAGACATCGGATAATTATCTGTAATGATTTTTAGTTTTTTTTCCGCTTCAACTATATCGTTACGATAATACAAAAGTAAAATTCCCATTCTCAAATTTGCTTCAATGGCAACTTCGGAGTGCTGATAAACTCTTACAATTTCCTGATAAGCATTTATAACAGGTTCAATTTCATTCTCTTCAACTTTAGCAGGAATGAAAAATGTTTTCCATTCAGGATTTGCTAAGTTATACTTTTGAATAAACAAAGCTTCCTGTGTTTTTGCAAAGCCTAATTTTGCTGCTGGCGTATTTGATTGATCGGGATAATTGTCAATTAAATATCCAAATACTTTTAATGCGGTTGGGTATTCACCATCACGAAAAACAAAATCACCAAATGAATAAAGCTCTGCGCCACTTGTACTTTGCTTTTTATCAATCTCTTTATAAAGGTCAAAAGCTTCATCATAATTCTTCTTTTCAACAAACAATCTTGCAAGCAAATAAGCAAAGCTTGTGTTATCCGATTTATAATTTTTAACAACCTCAATTGTTTCATCCAAAGCATTTGGTTTGTTTGAATAAGATAAAATTTTACTTTCTATTTGTGGATACTGAGAAGGATTCGCTTTGATCAAATCACAATACTCACCTGCTGCTTCCCGGTAACGCATTGTTATCTGATAAAGCTCACCGAGATCATAAGAATATAAAAACGGATCTTTAGAAATTTCTTTTCCACGATTCAAATACTCAATTGCTTTTTCAAAATCTCTTTTCTCAATTGCATAATTTGAAATAATACGAAAAGTCATATTATTAGTTTTAAACTTTTCCGTTGCGTCATCCCAAACCTGGTAAGCTTTCGTGCGATCTCCGGCAGTATAAAATGTTGATCCAAGCAAACCATATAAACTTATGTCTTGCGAAGTTATCAAAATTCTGGAGTTAATTAACAATACTGATTCATCATACTTTTTTAGCTGAAGGTAGAGCGAATTAAGTTTGTTGAAGTACTGAATATTTGCAGGATCTTTTTTATTTAACGTTTCTATTATTTCAACAGCTTTGGCAAAATCCCCTCTTTGCTCATAACTTTCTGCAAGCATAAACTGGTTTTGATCCAT
>JAVHOU010000164.1:0-2394 GCA_036170275.1 Ignavibacteriaceae bacterium | reverse complement strand
ACTCCGTTCTTTTGCGTCTGACATCAATAAAAGATTTAACTGCTAAAATTAAAAACACTAAGCAAAGTATTGCCATAATTGCTTGTACAATAACAGCAGCAGGCCTTTCTGGCTGAACTCCTCCAAGCATTTTTAAGAATTTTATTAATCCGCCAACAGTTCCTGCAAATCCAAGTAAATTTAAAACAGCAGCACCGTGCATTGCATGTTTTAAATATTTTTCGTTTAAACCAAGCCAGCCTAATATCAACATTGGAATTCCAAAGAAAGTTGGAATGAGAGCGGTTATGCTTTCGCTACTTATTCCAAAATATCCGTAAAGTCCCATTAAAATAAAAATCACACCCCAAACGATTGCTAGTTTAGCCATTGTATCTCCGATTATTTTTCTAATTTTATTATTAAACACTTAATTCCCTCAACACTAATTGCGAGTTTATTGTTATTCACCTCAATTTCTTTTCCGCTCACAAGATCAGTTGCTTTATTTACTTTATACATTCCTGGTAAAGTAAACTCAACTTTTTGCTGATTGGGATTTTTATTAATCACTGTTAAAATTCTTTCGTTCATATCAGATCTTAAATAAGCATAAATATTTTCATCTGCTTGAAGAGTTAAGAAATCTCCGTATCGTAGAGCCGAGTTTTCTTTTCTGATATGAATTAGTTTACTTACATCTTCCAATGTTTGTTTTTCATATTGATTAAGATCATCACCAAATCTCATCATCCTTCTGTTATCAGGATCAGATGCTCCTGTCATTCCGATTTCATCACCGTAATAAATTATTGGAATTCCAGGAATTGTTAAAATATATGCAAGATGCAATTTCAATTTATCATAACTTTTAGGGTCATCAACTTTGGGCGGATTGTTCCAGGCAATCTCACTTGCTCTTCCATCGTTTATTGCAAGATCACCATCGGCATAAGCCATATATCGAATCTTATCGTGGCTATCCATTATATTGCCCATAAGATTGTTATAGCCAAAAACCTGAAAACTTTTTTGCATCTGGTAATCAAGTAATTTGAATGAAGCGTTTTCATCAAGAAAAGTTGGAATGGCAACATCGTAAAGATTAAAATTAAACTGTGCACTTAACTGTCCGTTGTTAACATAAGAAGCAATCATATCAATTCCACCAAATGATTCACCAATCTGATAAATTTCTTTGTTCTGCGGAATAGCAATTTCTCTTTTAAGTTTACTAGTTAACATTCTCCAATATTCATTTGGAACATGCTTTACCGCATCGTGACGAAAACCATCGGCGCCTGTAACTTTTAACCACCAGACAGCATTATCAGTCATAAACTCAAGTGCTTCGTAAGAACCAGCAAAATCAAACGAAGGCATATATGGTTCAAACCAGGTTGTTAAACGATATTCATCCCACAATCGTAAATTCAATCTTCCGTTGGGAAGATTATAAGTCCCAAACCAATCACGATGATCTTTCCACATCCAATGTTCCTGATGGACATGATGAGCAACATAATCCAAAAAAACTTTTGAATCTTTTTTGTGTGCAATATCAATTAGCTTTTTAACAAGAGTCATATCGCCAAAATGTTCTTCAACTTTTGTTGAAGAGACCGGCCAATAACCGTGGTAACCTGTATACCATCTATGCGGCGCGGGATATTCTTGATAAGCATTATTTGTGTTATCTACAATTGGAGAAATCCAAAATGCATTTACACCGAGCTTGTCAAAATATCCTTCTTCCATTTTATTGATGATGCCTTGCAAATCGCCGCCTTGATAATTTGCCTGCACAAAAAGTGAATCGTGTTTTATTGGATTGTCATTTGATTTGTCTCCATTACTAAAACGATCAATCATCATACTGTAAATTATGTTATCGTTTAAAGTATGTACTTTTGAATTTCCAGCGACCACTCCATTCTGCAATTGAACAATTTGGATATTTGAATTTCTACCCATTCTATTAACTGCAATTCGCACAGTATGATTTCCAGTGGACATTTTTGCTTTTACTGTAAGAGTAATTTCTCTTCCATTAATTTGGATAAGTTCCGATGGAAATTTTTTGTTATCAAAAAGAGTGATTAAACTTTCTTTATCAACTCGCATACTTCGATCGATGTTCTCTGGCTTGCCATCCCCTTGGGAAAAATAGAATTTTAACTTTAATTCAGATTTGTTTTCTTCTGATCCAAGAACGTGAAGAAACATTTTATTTTTTGCAGATTCTTCAATTATTCTTAGCGAATTAAAATCTCCCATTCCATTCGAAACTTTAACCGGATTTGCCGGATCAACAACCTCTCTTCCATCAACAAAAAATTTATATTCATATCTTCCCGGATCAAGCGGAATCTCAACTTCAAGTACACCATCGCCATTTGAATCCTTCATCGGAAG
>JAVHOU010000163.1:0-12306 GCA_036170275.1 Ignavibacteriaceae bacterium | reverse complement strand
CAAAAATTCGGTATGAAATTCCGGAGCTTTCCTCTGTAAAACTTACAGTCTATAACCTTCTCGGTGAAGAAGTCGCAGAGTTAGTCAACTCCGAGCAACAAATGGGGGTTTATGAAGTAGACTTCAATGCTTCATCCCTCGCATCCGGTACATACATCTATATTCTTCAAACGGGGACTTTCCGTTTAGAAAGAAAGATGATAGTTTTAAAGTAAAATATTATTCAGAACCTTAAAATTATTTGAGTCTGTAGGAATAAAATCTATCTCAAGAGAAGCATGTGCTCGTATAATCATTCAACTCTTACAATCATTTCAATTTCTACAGCAGCATTAAGCGGAAGAGCAATAACACCAACTGCGCTGCGAACATGCTTTCCAGCATCACCAAATATTTTTCCAATCAATTCTGATGCACCATTTGCAACTTTTGGCTGAGAAGTAAAATCCTCCGAACTTGCAACAAACACGGTAAGCTTTACAACTTCAATAATTTTATCAAGGTTACCAATAACGCCCTTAATAGCAGCAAGACAATTTAATGCACAAACCTGTGCTGCTTTTTGTCCTTCTTCTTCAGAAATATCTTTTCCAACTTTTCCAACATACTTTACTGCACCTTTTACTAATGGAACCTGTCCTGACGTCATAACAAGATCACCAACTATTTTAGCCGGAACATAAGCTGCAAGCGGCTTTGCAACTTCCGGGATTTCCAAACCAAGTGCTTTTATTTTTTCTTCTATCATAAAAACTCCAAATGAGTAATAAAATTTTCTTAAATTTTGATTAGAATTAATTTAATTAAAAGGAACATCAATGACTGAAAGTAAATTTACGGATTTTGTACAGATTGTTAAAAGATTACGTAAGGAATGTCCGTGGGATAGAGAGCAAACAAATGATTCCATAAAAGCAAATACAATAGAAGAAGCTTATGAAGTTGTTGAAGCTATCGATCAAAAAGATTATGAGGAGTTAAAAAAAGAATTAGGTGATTTACTTTTACACGTTGTTTTTCATACTCAAATAGCTGAAGAAAATGGATATTTTAAAATAGATGAAGTAATTGATTCCATTAAAGAAAAACTTATTAGGCGCCATCCTCATGTCTTTGGAGATGTGATAGTAACTGATTCAAATGAGGTGAAAAAAAATTGGGAGGAAATTAAATTAGGCGAAGGAAGAGAATCTGTACTTGAAGGCGTTCCATTTAATTTACCTGCATTGCAGCGTGCACACAGACTGCAGGAAAAGGCTGCTAAGGTTGGATTTGATTGGGAGAAAAAGGAAGATGTATGGAAAAAAGTGATTGAGGAAATAGAAGAGATGCATGAAATTGAAAATCTCAAATCACAAATATTAAATATCAATAATGAAGCATTGCAATTAAAATTAGAAAAAGAAGTGGGTGATGTTTTTTTTGCTATGGTTAATTACGCCAGATTTCTTGGAATAAATCCTGAAGATGCATTAAGACGGACTAATGAAAAATTTATTAACAGATTTAATTACGTTCAAAAAAAAGTTAAAGAAACAGGTAAAGCAATTAATGAATCAAATCTGGAGGAAATGGATAAATATTGGAATGAGAGTAAGAAACTGAATGGTTTCGATTAATTTTTTCCGTTACCATTAAATTTTTCGTAGGCGTCGATAATATCCTTTACTAATTTATGTCTTACAACGTCTTCACGATCAAAATAAACAAATCCAACACCTGTAATGCCATTTAAAATTTCTTTAGCCTGTATCAATCCGCTTTTAGTTTTAGATGGTAAATCAATCTGAGTTATATCGCCAGTTATTATTGCTTTAGAATTTAAACCAAGTCTGGTCAAGAACATTTTCATCTGAACATCCGTTGCGTTTTGCGCCTCATCAAGAATTACAAAAGCATTATTTAAAGTTCTGCCGCGCATATAAGCTAAAGGCACAATTTCAATAATTCTTTTTTCTAAATATTGTTTTAGTTTTTCTGATGGAATCATATCGTCTAATGAATCATAAAGAGGACGAAGGTAAGGATCAATTTTCTCCTGAAAGTCACCCGGCAAAAAACCTAAACTTTCACCTGCTTCAACGGCAGGGCGTGCAAGTACAATGCGCTTAACAATTCCTCTTTTAAGTGCAGAAACTGCAAATGCAACAGCAAGATAAGTTTTACCAGTGCCTGCGGGACCGATTGCGAAACAAATATCATTTTTACTCGCAATCTCAAAATATTTTTTTTGCCCGGTTGTTTTTGCTTTTATTACATCATTTTTAGTATAAAGAACAATGGATTCCAGTTCTTCTTCATTGATGATCTCTTTACCTTCAACAGTAAGATTAAGGATTGTTTCAACATCATTAGTATTTAGTCTTCCACTGGTATTAAGAACATAAGCCATTTCTTTAACTACTTTTTCAACAAGTTCAACTTCTTCAAGTACACCTTTAATATTAACGATATCTCCCCTTACACTAATAATTGAATTAAATCTATCTTCAAGAATATGAAGGTTGGAATCATTTACTCCTAATAGAGAGAACATATCGATATTGCTGAGTGTGATTTTTTTTTCGGCTGTAGTCATAACGATTTAAATATAAAAAGCCCTCATCAACAAAGATAAGGGCTTATATAAATTTTAAGAAAATAAAAAATCAATTATTGAACTGGAGCTGGTTTATAATTAACTCTTAGTTTTTCATATTTTGATTTTTCTTCATCAGTTAAATTAGGAATCTTGAAATTCTGAGCTGGGTAAATTAAATCAGGATTCTTAATCTGATCTCTATTTGCTGCGTAAATAACTGGCCAAGCAAAACCATTACCGTAATGTTCTGTTTTCTTTGCTATATTCCAAAGACAATCACCTTTTACAACAGCATAGTTTATTTCTTTTGGAGCTTCAACCCATGCATCAAGGTTATTTTGCATTGAAGTTTGAACTTTTTTGAAGAATTCTGGTAGAGCAGAAATTTTATTAGTCTTCAAAGCATTAAGATCTGTTTGTCTATCAGCTTTTGGACCTTCTTTTCTATTAATCTTACCATCTAATTCGGTAACAGCTTTTCTATAGTTGTTAACATCATTTCTTGTTGCACCAACCATTTGATATAATTCGTCGATGCATTGTTCTGGGTCTTGAAGATTCGTAGCCTTTAAATTGTCAATATCTGCTTTAAGTGCAGCTACTTCGGTTGTAAGAGCTGTTTGTTTAGTCTTCAAAGAACTCATTTCAGCTTCCCACTGATCCTCTGTCATTTTTTCCTGGGCAAAATTAACCACAGTTAATAGAAGAACAAGGGAGATTATTCCTAATAATTTAAGTTTAAGATTCATTATTATTTTCTCCATATACATTTTTAAAATCAATTAGTTAATTATTTAGGCAATTTTTCTAGGTTAGCCTTTGTTTCTTCTTTCTGCTTTTGGCATTCAGCAAGTTTTCTATTTGTTTCTTCAGCCTGTTTTTCGAGTTTAGCTCTTTCATCTTTCAATGTATTAGCTTCATTCTCCAATGATGAGACTGAACTCTTTAGGTCACTCAATTCTTTTAACTGAGCTTCGCTCAACCCGCCGCAACCACTAAGAAAGGCAGTGGTTAAAGCGAGACTGCTAACTAACATAGCAGTTTTTAGAGATCTGGTAATATTCATTCGATACCTCCGAATAATTTAGTTTTGGAATTAATTAAAATTGTGTTAATTCAATTTAATTATGACGATAATCTAACCCTAATTTATAAGAAAAATCATTAAAAAGAAATAGGTTTTATAAAAATTATCCTTATTTGACGAATCAAAACAGACGTCTATCAAACCTTGTGTATGAATTGTCCTCAATAATGATGCTGTTGAAAACAGTGATGTCCATAATTTTTTCTTTTTATGCTTAATTAAGATTACGATTATTTGTGAAATAAAATCAATAGAGCAAAAGGATGAAAAAATGATTAATTCTTATGGTCGAGAAAAACTCATCATTAAAATTTCACACTTAAATCAGTCGTCTCTCAACAAAACTTGTATAGGAATTTCCTGCAATAATAATGTGGTCAAAAATTGGGATATCCATAATCTTTCCTGCCTCAACAAGTTTTTTAGTAATAGATATATCTTCATTGCTTGGCTCAGGATTTTCGCTTGGATGATTATGGATTAAGATAATACTTGCGGAATTATTTTCTATTGCAGCCTTAAAAATTTCTCGAGGATGAACCACACTCGAATTCAAATTTCCAATTGATATTTTTTCGTACCTAATTATTTTATTAGCTGAACTAAGACACACAACTAAAAATTGTTCTTTTACCTCATCTCTAAGCAAAGGTATAAATATTTCAGCTACATCGGCAGGCGCGGTAATTTTTTTTTGAGAGTACCACTTGGTTTGAGATAAAATTCTTCTGCTAATTTCAAAAGCTGCTATTAATGTTGCTGCCTTATCTTTTCCTACACCCGATGTTTTTATTAAATCGGCTGATGATTTGGATGCAAGCTGGGCAAGATTAATATGTTTGTTTATTATTTCCTGCGCCATTGAAATTACTGATTTACCTTTAGTTCCGGTTCTTAACAAGATCGCTAAAAGTTCTGCATCAGTAAGACTTTGAGGACCACGAAGCACTAGTTTTTCACGCGGTCTATCGGCAATGGGAATATCTTTTACTTTAGACATTAATTAAGCCGTTATTAGTTTCTTGATCTATATTTATCTAATAATTCAAAAATTCCATTTTTGTATTTAACAATATTTATGTATCTATTAACTCTTGAGGAATCAATTGAAATATTATTATGAAAGCCGGTGACGTTTATACCTGATTCAATTTTATATTTTACATTTTTTCTTGTCGGATCAATATTTCGCATAACAGTAATTATGTACTTTGCTAAATCATATCCATAAAGAACATTTCTGTTTATTTCAATTCCGGTTTGTTTCTTAAATCTTGAGTTAAATTCATTAAATTCACTATCATCATAATCAATAAAAAAATCTGATTCAAAAATTAATTTATTACTTATTTCAGGTGAAGTTTCAAAACCTTTAGCAATAAACCAATCCTGGCTTCCATAAATATTAGTATTAATTCCATTCTGAACTAATTGTGAGAGAATTACAGTGGCATCATTTCTATCTGAAATTGGAGCATATATACCGTCGATAGTACCAGCAAATGTGGAGATTCTTGACATCTGATCAGCTAAAGAATAACTATTACTCTTGTACGTTTCCTTTACAACAATATTACCGCCAAGCTTCTCAAACTCCTGGGAAAAGCTTGCTGCAAGCAGTGGAGAGTAACCTTCAATTGAGTTTATGACCGCAAGATTTTTTTTATTCCCTACAAAATACAAGTACTGAGCAAAAATTTTTCCACGTGCAGAAAAGGAAGGATTTGCCTGATAAAAGTTATCACATAGTGTTGCAAGATCATCATCAGTTGCTGTTGGAGAGATTATACACAGATTTGATTTATCAAATTCTTTTAATGCGTTTCTAACATCATCACTAAAAACCGGACCTAAAACACATTTAACTTTATCATTTTCAATTAATGCATTGGATTCATCTATAATCCGCTCCTTATCTCTTTGGATATCGTTTATCAGCAGTCCGATCTTTTCATTGTGTATAGAGTTGTATTCATGAAATGCAAACTTTATTCCTTCTAAGATTTCGTTGGCTGATTGAATCGATCTTCCATTTTGATCTGTTAGAGAAATTAATACACCTACAAGCGATGTATTTATATTATCGTTTAGGTTGGTCAAACTTTTCTTAAGACTAAGTGCTTCAATATATTCATCGGAGGTTTTATAATTAGAAATAATATTATCAAAATCTTTTATCGCACTTTTATCATCGCCTTCTTTTAACAAAAGTTTTCCTGAAAGGAGAAGAAGAAAAGGTTTTAATCCCGGATTATTAAAATTTTTATTTACTTTATTTAAATCGGAAGTGTTTAAATAATTCAAAGCTAACTTTTCAGCGATCAATTTGGTTTCATTCCAAAAAACTATTGAACTTGATTTATCAAGAAAGGAAATACAGGATTTAAAGGCATTATCGTAATCACCGCGATCAATGTAACTTTGAATTAAAATATTTTTAACTTCATCAGAATACTTACTTTTAGGAAATTTTGTAAGATAATCTTTAACCGATTTTACTAATTCAGAGTAAGCTTTTTTGTTAAGATAAATTTCTGATATAAAAAAGGATGCTGCCGTAAGCTTTGAGTTTGGTTGAGAATAATTAGTGATTCTTTGAAAAATATTTAATGCGGTATCATAATTTTTAGATTTATACAATCCAACCGCTTTATCAAAATCTTTATTTATGTCAATTGAAAAATTTTGTGCAATCACAAAACTAAATCCAAAAATAAGCGACAGAATTATTGTTCTCATAAAAAATAAAATTTATAGGAATTAATATGCTTTCATTTCCTTTTTCCCGATTACGGCGGGAGAATATTCGGGATCAACTTGTAATGCAAGTTCATAGAATAAATTTGCTTCAACTGTTTTTCTTAGTTTAAGAAATGATCTTGCTAAAAGAGTGTAAATCTCAGCCGAAACTTCGGAGCTTAATTCAATGTATTCCGTAAAGTAGGATTCAGCCTTTTTATAGTCTTCGATTTTAAAATAAATTTTTCCTGCAAACTCTTTAACCGCTGCTTCCTTTGGATTTAGCTTTAGTGCTTTTTGAATTGGTGTTGTAGCATGTGTAAACATATCAAGGCTGTAATAGACTTTAGCTAAAATTAAATTTAACTCCCAAAAATCAGAATATAAATATTGTGCATCCTTTGCATATATCAAGGCAGAGTCAAAATTATTCAATTCATATTCAATTTTTGCAAGATAAAGATTTGCTTCCTGTTTAAGTTGATTATCTGAATTTCCTGAAATAAATTTTTTAAAGAACTCGGATGATAAATCGAATTCACTAATCATCATATAAGAATAACCAATTAAAAATAATGCTGATGGTGTTGAATCAGAAATTAGATGCAATACTTCAATAGCTTCAAACCATTGGGCATTTCGCAAAAGATATTGACCAAGAAATAATTTTGCTTCAATATTTTCTGGTGAAACATTTATCAACTCTAACAAAACATTTTTTCCGCTCTGAGCAAATCCTAAATCTTCATAAAGCTCGGCTAATTGAAAATAAACTTCATCGCTTGCTTCTTCTATAAGCAAGCTGTTCAATATCTGAAGAGCATGGAGTGTTTTTCCTTCAGCTAAAAAATTCGACACCATTTTTAATTTATATTTTAATTGGTTGTCGTTCATCTATTCCCATTCAATTGTTGCAGGCGGTTTTGAACTGATATCATAAACAACCCGATTTACACCATGTACTTTATTAATAATTTTATTAGAAACATCAGAAAGAAAATCCTGTTCAAATGAATACCAATCTGCAGTCATACCATCTTTAGAAGTGACTGCACGCAATGCCAAAACATACTCATAAGTTCTTGCATCTCCCATCACACCAACAGATTGAACCGGAAGGAGTACTGCAAACGCCTGCCATATTTTATCATAAAGCCCTGCTTGTATAATTGAACTGATAAAAATATCGTCAGCTTCACGCAAAATGTCAAGCTTAATCCTATCAACAGGACCTAAAACTCTTACCGCTAAGCCGGGACCAGGAAATGGATGCCGTTGAATAAATTCCTCAGGAATTTTTAATTCTCTTCCAACATTTCGCACTTCATCTTTAAACAATTCTCTGAAAGGTTCAATCAGTTTAAGATTCATTTTTTTTGGTAACCCACCAACGTTGTGATGGGTTTTAATAGTAACCGATGCACCCTTAACTGAAACCGATTCTATTACATCCGGATAGAGTGTTCCCTGAACCAGATATTCAGCGCCTTTTATTTTTTTTGCTTCTTCTTCAAACACTTCGATAAAAGTATTACCAATAATTTTTCTTTTCTTTTCGGGATCAGAAACATCTTTCAATCTTTTAACAAATTTTTCAGATGCATCAATATGAATATACTTAAGATCTAATTTTTCCTTAAATATTTTCCCGATTTCATAACTTTCGTTTTTTCTCATCAATCCATTATCTATATGGATGCAAGTTAAATCATCGCCAACGGCTTTTTTTGCAAGAACTGCTGCAACAGTGGAATCAACTCCGCCACTTAAAGCACAGATTACTTTTGCACTGCCAACTTTTGCTTTTATTTCATTAACTGTATTTTCAATAAAGTTCTGTGAAGTCCAATCACCTTTGCAGTTACAAATACCAAAAAGAAAATTGTCAATTATCTTTTTGCCTTCTTCTGTATGAACAACTTCAGGATGGAATTGCACTCCATAAATATTATTTTTTTCATCAGATACAGCACAGATTGGTGAATGATCAGACTTTGCAGTAATATCAAATCCCTTTGGTAATTCCGTAAGATAATCACCGTGGCTCATCCAAACCTTTGATTGGTTACGAACACCATTAAACAATTTAGATTTTTTTATGAGATTTAGAATTGCTTTTCCATATTCCCTGTCCTTAGCCGATTCAACTTTTCCGCCAAATTTTTTGCATATCAGTTGAAGACCATAACAAATACCAAGAATTGGAACATCTATTCTTAAAATTCTCTCATCTAAATCAGGTGCTGCCGAATCATAAACACTCATTGGTCCGCCAGAAAGAATTATCCCTACTGGATTTATTTTCTTTACTTCCTCAAAAGATATTTTATGAGAGTGGATTTCGGAATAAACATTTGCTTCCCTAACTCTTCTTGTAATAAGTTGAGTATACTGAGAACCGAAATCAATTATTAATATTTTCTCTTTATGTTCCATTAAATAATTTCTCGTTTAAAAATAAAAAACAAAACCCGATAAAACCGAATTTTGTTTTAAAATCTATAAAAAATATTTTATTGCCCTATTAAAGCCTTATAGCCAACGGCATCAAGCAAATCGTTTAAATCTAATGGATTACTTATTTCTACCTTTAACATCCATCCTTTTCCATAAGGATCAGAATTTACAGATTCAGGATTATCTTTTATATAATCATTTATTTCTAAAACCTTACCCGAAAATGGAGCAAAAATATCGCTTACAGTTTTAACAGCTTCGATAGTTCCGCAGGATTCACTTTTCTTTATCTCTGATAATGAAGGATCGATATCAACAAAAACAACATCGCCTAACTCCCCTTGTGCATAATCAGTTATGCCGATAATGCCGATGTTACCTTCAACTGATACCCACTCGTGTTCTTTTGTGTATTTTAGATTTTGTGGTATGTTCATTTTTTCCTCTTTAAATTTTTCAATATTTAAGAATTAGTTTTAAATTAAAAATTATCCAAAAAACCTGTATCAAAATTTCCACTCATAAATCTTTGATCTTCCAATACCTTTAAATGAAATGGAATTGTAGTTTTAATCCCTTCGATAGTAAACTCTTCAAGAGCCCTTTTACCGCGAGCAATTGTTTGTTCTCTGTCTTTACCCCAAACAATTAATTTAGCAATTAAAGAATCATAGTAAGGCGGGATAGTATAAGACTGATAAATATGTGAATCAACCCTTACTCCAAATCCACCAGGAAAGTGAACTGAAGTTATTTTGCCGGGAGAAGGTCTAAAGTTATTTTCATAATCTTCAGCATTTATTCGAAACTCTATTGCATGCCCTAATGGTTTCCTTAAATGTGTTTCGATCCTGTGTCCTGCTGCAACTAAAATCTGCTGTCTAACCAAATCCACATCATAAACCATTTCAGTAACCGGATGCTCAACCTGAATCCTTGTATTCATTTCCATAAAATAGAAATTTTTATGTTTATCCAAAAGAAACTCAATAGTCCCTGCACCTTCATAATTTACAGACTTGGCTCCAAGCACAGCAGCATCACCCATTTGATTTCTCAGATCATTATCAAGTGCCGGCGATGGAGCTTCTTCGATTAATTTTTGATGTCTTCGCTGAACAGAACAATCTCTTTCGCCGTAATGATGAACGTTTCCGTAAGAGTCACCCATTATTTGAATTTCAATATGCCGGGGATTTTCCAAAAATTTTTCAAGATAAACAGCCGGATTGCCAAATGAGGTTTCTGCTTCGTGCTGAGCCGTTTGAAAAGCTTTTTCTATTTCACTTTCTTCCCAAACAATTCTCATTCCTTTACCACCGCCGCCGGCTGAAGCTTTGATGATAACTGGAAATCCAATTTTGTTTGCGAGGGAAATAGCTTCACTTATATCGGTGATAACACCATCACTACCGGGAATTACCGGCACACCATTTTTTCGCATCGTATCTTTTGCATATGATTTGTCTCCCATTGATTTAATCATCTGTGGAGATGGACCAATAAATTTTATGTTAGATTCAGAACAGATCTCCGAAAAATCTGCATTCTCAGCAAGAAACCCATAACCGGGATGAATAGCATCAGCGCCTGTAATTTGTGCAGCGGAAATGATTGAGGGAATTTTTAGATAACTTTCTTTTCCTGATGCAGGACCTATACAAACCGCTTCATCTGCAAAAGTAACATGCAGTGATTCACGATCAGCTTCAGAATAAACCGCAACAGTTTTAATACCAAGTTCTTTACAGGTTCTTATTATTCTAAGTGCAATTTCGCCACGATTAGCGATTAAAATTTTATTAAACACTTTTTCTCAATATTTCTGGATTAACTCTTCTGTATTAAGAACAACGGCTGATTGTATTCAACCGGTTTCCCGTTTTCAACCAAAACTTTAATAATTTTACCACTTACATCAGATTCAATTTCATTCATAAGTTTCATTGCTTCTACAATGCACATTACCGAGCCAACAGAAATAATATCACCTACCTGAACATAAGAATCTGCATCCGGTGCCGGTGCTCGATAAAAAGTGCCAACTATTGGAGATTTAATTTCGTGTAATCCACTGTTTTCATCAACTGATTTTTTATCTTCAGTTTTTGATACTGACACTGAAGTTTGCTGATTTACAGGTGAAGCAAATGCAGCTTGGGGAGCTGATACAGCCTGTGTAACCCTAACTTTCTTTGCAAGTTTTACTCTTGTTCCGTTCTCTTCAATTTCGAGATCGGTTACCTCACTTGCTTCAAGAATTTTGATAAGCTTTTTTAACTGAATTAAGTCCATTTGCATTTCCTTTAGTTAGGATTTTACTCTTTCCACGTATTCTCCGGTTCTGGTATCTACTTTCAATAGATCATCAACATCAACAAACAAAGGAACATTTACCGTTGCACCCGATTCTAATTTTGCAGGTTTAAAAGCATTGGTCGCTGTATTACCTCTAAATCCGGGTTCTGTTTCTGAAACTTTGAGAATAACAAAAATAGGAGGTTCGACTGTAATTATATCATCTCCGTTAAAAAGAATTTCAATCTCTTCACTGCCCTTTAGAAAATTTACAGAATCTCCGAACAATGCAACGGGAACATTTATTTGTTCATAAGTTTCATTATCCATTAGAACGAGAAAATCTCCTTCTCTAAAAAGATATTGATACTTTTTACGCTCAACACGAATAATTTCTACTGATTCACCAGATCGAAAAGTATTATCTAAAACTTTTCCCGTTTTCAAATTCTTTAATGTACTGCGAACGAACGCGCCGCCTTTACCCGGTTTAACATGCTGGAATTCTGTAATAACGTAGGGATCATTTTTGTACTTAATTATTAACCCGTTTCTGAAATCTGAAGTATCTGCCATATAAAATAGTTTGTTGTTATAAATTGACGCGAAAAAATAGAGATAGATGCCCTGAAAGTCAAGAAACGTATTTTGATTAAAATTAACAAAAAACCGTGAATTTCTTCACGGTTTTTATCAAAATCTTATCAAAAGTGCTCAATTTAGCTGAGATAAATATCTGTCAACCTGTGCATTTACTGCAGAGGTTTTGTATTCGTCTTTAATAGTTTGAAGAAGGTTTTTAGCCTGATCCTTATCACCGGATTCTATAAAATTTATAGCGGCTTGAAAAATATAATCAGCATCAAGAATATTATTTTTTGAAACCTTAGATGCTTTTAAATATAGATCAGCAGCTTTTGCATAATCATTTTTTGATGCAAAAATACTTGCCTGACCGGCTAAAGCAGCAGCTTGATAGAGATCTATGCTTCCACTGTAATCCTCATAATATTTAAGTGCCTCCTCAGGTTTACCCAAATTAGAGTAACAATTTGCAAGATAAATTTTTGCTGTTTCACCATTTTCAGTACTGCCATAATCCTGAACTATTTTTTTGAGTCCTAAAATATTAGTGCCCTGTTTT
>JAVHOU010000162.1:0-2428 GCA_036170275.1 Ignavibacteriaceae bacterium | reverse complement strand
TTCGAACCTGCGACCTCCTGCTCCCAAAGCAGGCGCGATAACCGGACTACGCTACGCCCCGAATAATAGAATTTCTAAAAAGCGAGGTGAAAATATATACGAATCTATCCTGAAAAACAATTTTTTGAGACTATCAGAATCTTTAAATTGTAGTCAGATAAATTCAAATTATGTGATGAAATTACCATTATTTATATCAACAAGATACATACTTTCAAATAAGGATTCTAAGTTATTAAACCTTATTTCTGTAATTACGATTGTTGGAATTTCACTTGGAGTCGCAACTTTAATTATAGCCCTAAGCGTACTTAAAGGATTTGAGAATACACTCACACAAAAAATAACTGATTTTGATTCCCATATAAAAATTATTTCTTACACAGAATCCTTACCTCAATCTGATCTTTTTATTCAGAGATTACAATCAAAAATAAACGATCAAATAGATTTTATTTCACCGTATGTATCTAAATTAGCAATCATCAGTTCAAAGAATCGTAAGGAAGGTATAAACATAAAAGGTATTTTACCCGGTAAAGGAACTATCAAACTGCAAAATAATATTGTAGTCGGAAAACTTGATATTGAAAATCCTAATTCAATAATTCTTGGTAAAACTTTAGCTACAAAGCTGCTTGTAAAAGTTGGAGACAAGATCACTTTGTTTGCTTTAAGTAATGAAAAACTTCCCTCGCTAACTAATTTACCTAACATAGAAAAATTTACGATTGCCGGAATTTTTGAAAGCGGTATGGCTGATTATGATAATACAATTGGTTACACAGGAATGAAATCTGCACAGAATTTATTTTCTATGGGTGAAGAAATAAATGGAATTGATATAAAATTAAAATCAGTTGAAAAAATAGATAGTCTTACTCAGGTTATACGAAAAGGATTGAGATATCCTTATTATGCTAAAACAATATTTGAAATTCACAGAAATATATTTACGTGGATTGCCTTACAAAAAAAACCTATCCCGATAGTTTTAGGATTAATAATAATCGTTGCGGTTTTTAATATTATTAGTGCATTGCTTATGCTGGTTCTTGAAAAAACTAATGCAGTTGGAGTGTTAAAATCATTGGGTGCAAAAGGAAGTGAAATTGTTAAGATATTTATTTATCAGGGAGTTTATCTTACGATAATTGGCATATTCGCAGGTAATTTTCTCGCATGGCTGTTAATGTCAATCCAATTAAAGTTTGATATAATTAAAGTCCCATCGAGTGTGTACTTTGTAACAAAGGTACCAATTGAAATGAGTGCAGATGTTTTTGTTTTAATTTCTGCGGTTACATTTGTGCTTTCATTGATGGCTGCAATAATCCCAAGTTTTTTTGCTTCAAGAATAAATCCAGTAACAGCTTTGAGATTTGACTGATGAGTTACGAAAAGTTTATAGCTAAAAGATATTTGCTTTCAAAGCATAAAATTAATTTCATCACAATAATTTCCTTTATTTCTATAACAGGAATTACATTAGGAGTTGCCGCACTCATTGTTGTGCTTTCTGTGTTTAACGGATTTGGGAGTTTGGTAACATCTTTCCTTATGAATTTTGATCCGCATCTTAGAGTTGAATACAAAGTGGAATCAAAGGAAGATGATTACATAAAATTAAAATCAGTACTTAATTCTACTCCTGATTTAAAAGCTTTTGCACCTTTTGTAAGCGGAAAAGTGCTGGCATTCAATCAAGGGAATACAGAAGTAATATCATTAAAAGGGATAGAACTTAAAAACGCAGATGCGATTTATGGAATTAAAGAAAGTATCTTGTTTGGTAAAGGTGATTTGAATCAAAATGATGAATCGCCAGGTATAATTATCGGTTTACGATTAGCAGACAAACTTCAGGTACTTGTTGATGACACCGTAACAATCATTTCCCCTGCAGGAATAGAAAAAGTAATTACTCAATTTGGAATGCCAAACACACAAAGGTTTGTCGTCCGTGGAATCTTCTCATCACAAAATAATGATTACGATGAAGGATTGGCTTTTTGTTCATTGGATGAAGCTCAGTACTTGCTTGGTTATGGAAAAAGTTACCAGGGTTTTGAAATAAAACTTAATAGCTCTGATAATTCATTTAAAGCTAAAGATTTTCTTTCATCAAAGCTGGATGAAAATATTTTTGAAATAAATACCTGGTATGATTTTCACAAAGAATTGTATTCCGTTATGCAGATTGAAAGATGGGTAGCTTACATCTTACTCTCGCTAATAATTGCAGTTGCAACTTTTAATATTCTCGGTTCACTTTCAATGTCTGTTATCGAAAAGAAAAGAGATATTGGAATTTTACGTTCAATGGGTTCACAAGAGAAATCAATTCTTAAAATTTTTATGTATGAAGGTATAATGATTGGATTAATCGGAACTGGATTAGGAGTTTTATTAGGATATTTTATTTGTT
>JAVHOU010000161.1:0-2441 GCA_036170275.1 Ignavibacteriaceae bacterium | reverse complement strand
AGGAATTACAAAACAATAAAAGACAGCATGTCTAAAGCAGATAAGCAATATATTTAATAATCATCTATATGCAACAGGTTATACATTTAGTGCAAATTTTCCAATAATAAACCAAAGTGGAGCATATAATGATAATACTCAAAATGGAAATGCGGATGCTTTTATAGCATCTTTTTTACCCACTACTGGTTTTCCAGTTTGGTCAACATTCATAGGTGGTCTCAGTAATGATAGGGGACTTAGCTTAACAAGTAATAGTATCAATCTATATCTGTCGGGATATTGTGGAAATGGATTTCCACTTCAAAGTTCCGGAAGTGCCTTTATGCAAACCACTTATGGAGGTGGATTTGAGGATGGCTATGTAACGAAATTTAATATTCAAAATCAATTAACTTGGAGTACTTTTTATGGCGGAACAGCTGATGATTACCCCATGTCTTGTAAAGTAGATAATTTAGGAAATCTTTTTGTTTGGGGATGGACCAATAGTAACAATTTTTCTTTACAAAATGCGGGAGGAAGTTCTTTTTTTCAGAATACAATAAGCGGAGACTTTGATTATTTCATCTTAAAATTTAATACCAGTGGCGTGCGTCTGTGGTCAACTTTTATGGGTGGAGTCCAACAAGAACGGGCAGCTGAAAATGATGGGATTGCAATAAATTCTAAAGGAATATTTTTTATAGGTACGACATCAAGTTCAGATATGCCAACACAAAGCTTCGGAACAAATGGGTATTATAAAGATTCATTATCTGGAAATGAGGATGTATTTATTATTGGTATTGATAATAACTTGAGTATAATTTTATGTACATATGTGGGAGGAAGTAATATTGAGGCAGGAGAAGCTATCGCAACAGATTTGACTGGGAATATATACATAACTGGTACAACAAAAAGTAGCAATTTCCCCGTAGCAAATTTAACCAATGCGTATAGTCAAAGTTATCTGGGAGGCACGAATACTGAACTTGGAGATGCATTTTTATCAGCATTTGATTTTAACTCATTTTCTTTAGGTTGGTCAACATTTGTTGGCGGAAATAATTCGTCCGGAAGCGGAAGCGATGTAGGTAACTCATTATCAACATTTCAAAATTCAAAATTATTTTTAACAGGGGCCTCAGTAAGCAATAATCCGTCATATCCACTATATGATCCGGGAAATGGAGCGTATTTTCAATCAACATTAAATTTCGTAGATGTTGTGATTACAGAGTTTGATATTTCTTCACTTGTTTTATCAGCAAATAACAATCAAAATAAAAATAATATTCCGTTTTCGGTTTTCCCTAATCCATCAAACAATACGATAAACATTTTAACGGGAAATAATTTCAACGAAAAAAATATAGGCTTGCAATTACTTAATTCTATGGGGCAAATAGTGTATAAAAGTAGCGATGAAAAATTTTCTCAAAAAACAATTGATATTTCAAAACTCTCTGTCGGCTTATATTTTTTGGTTGTAAACACAGAAAAAGAAAACTATACTATTAAAGTAGTTAAACAATGAAAAAGAATGTATTATTATATTTAAGTATATTGTACTTGAGCACAACAACACTCTGTTCGCAAGACATTAGAGGTGTTGATTTGATAATAGGCAATGTTACAGGGCGGACTTTTCAAGCTGGTTTAATTTTATATACAGATAGTGTTCCTGCTATTAACAGGCCTTTTGTTATGTTAAACTGGGGGGTATCAAACTTGGATACTTTGTTTTTTACTAATCAGACTGGCGTTATTGGTGGAATTTGCAAACGGGCATATACAGGTGCAACGTTCACCTATCCGGGGGATGGTTATTATATTATTTCTTATACCGATAGTTTTAGAATAGCAGATATTGCAAATATTTTAAATTCACAAACTCAACCTATAAAAATTATTCACGAAAATATATTAAATGCCTTTTTAGGGTATAATAATTCTCCTACAGTTTCTTCCCAAACAACTATTTTAATTAACAATAATGAATATTCATATTCTCCAAATGCCACAGACCTTGATGGAGACAGTTTGTTTTTTAAATTAATTCCCTGTTATTCGTCAGACTATATTTCTCCTGATTCCATAAGCATAGATTCTTTATCGGGTGTTATTAATTTCTTTCCAAAACAAATTGGGACTTATTCAATTGCATACAAAATTGAGGAATGGAGGCTGTTAAGCGGACAGCATTATTTTATTGGAAGTTCAACACACGATATGCCTATTGTTGTGAATAGTTTGACAGGGATCAATGAATTTGCAGAGCATAATGTGCAATTATCTATTTTCCCTAATCCGGCAAAATCAAACTTTACCATTGAATTTGATTTAACGGAAACAAAAAATGGTTCCATAGAAATAAAAAACATTTTAGGGCAAACTATTAAAATAACTAAAGTTTCGGTGTTATTAACAATTTGATTGTCAACAACTTAACTCTG
>JAVHOU010000160.1:0-12417 GCA_036170275.1 Ignavibacteriaceae bacterium | reverse complement strand
TAACATATTTTTATTTTAATCTTTCGGTTACCTTTTATTATGGCGCAACACGCAATTCGCTTTACTTTGTTAAATATTTATTTGTTCATTTAATTTTTTTAAAGTAGAAGCCAATTCATTACTCAAAGGGTTTTTCAATAATTTTTTTGATTATTTACTAACTGTATGTGACTTTATTAAGTCAGATATTAATATATTTTGCAATGAATTACTCCTTATTTTCTCAGTAAAATTGTCATCATCTCTTTTAATTAATAACCAATCGCTATTTTCATTTAGAATATTACAATATATCGTGTCTATTGGTGTAAATAAAATAGCATGGACTGGCTTTGCGCCTCCATAATTCATTGGTATTTGTGGATAGATATTCCTCGCATAGATGATACTAAAATAAAAAATTATAAGAATCATAATTGTGCCAAATAAAAAATTTGATATAGGCAATTTCTCTTTTAAAAATTTTGATTGATCAATTTTAGTATACAGTAATCCAAAAATTAATATCAAAAAAAATGGGATAACCAAAAAACCCAGTAATCTTGAAAAGTTCTGTGAAATAGTAGCATACGTTAAAGAAGTAAATGCGAGTGGAATTAACACAATTGAAAAAAATATCTTAATTGCTTTATCAATATTTTTATCTTTTAATAATTTTGAATAATTATAAAATAGAAACCAACTTACATATAATAAGGCTAGCAATAGGATGATTGAGTGAATAATAGACAAAAGCGTAGAGGTAAAATATTTTCCTAATAGTAATTTGATATCATTGTTTACAGTGTCGAAATCATAGAGCAGGAAATAAATACAAAACGCGAGAATTGGTATTCGAATTAACCATGAACTAATGATGATTAATTCTTGTTTCTCTGTATTTCTTGGATTCCCTACACTTAAAGTCATCAATAAAATAAATAATAGTATATAAATAGTAAAAATTATTCCGATATAAATGTATTTTGTTTGTATAATTTCAAAGTCAAATGTATTATAATTAGATAAATAAACGTTATGAATAAAAAATCCAATACCATATAAAATTAAGGGAATAATTAACCAAAGTTTTTCTGCTTTTAGAAGGATATCAATTAATTTTTGTTTTTTATTATTCTTGAATCCTCTGTTTTGTCTTTTGGGGATATAAAATAATTTTAATGTTTTACGTCTCATTTTATAATTTAGATTTACTTTATTTTGTATTTATTTGTTGAGAATCTGAATTATCTATTCGTCTATCCCTTTAAATTTTCAAGCTTATACATAATCTCAAGAGTCAAAGCGTATTTCTTTTTGCAAATTAAGTTTTATTATTAAGAGAGGCAACAAGATACTTAGGATTGGATGTCTTACCATATTGAGTTTATATTTCAGAAGAATCATTTGTTTACTGAATCGTTCACAGAGGTTTACCCCTGATTAGTGATCGGAATGAATTCAACTCGATGACAAATCTGTTCTTGGATTTTTTGTTTTAAATTGTAATAGGCTGGTGATTTGTTAATAAGTCCAACTAGCAAAGCGAAATCCCACTTGAAATTGGAATCTATCACAGTTATCAGAAACTCCAGGTTTTTTAAGCAGTAACATCATTCCTCAATAACATTCAAGCCGCTAATTTGAATAGTACCTACTTCTTCTTATTTTTTATAAGTAAATTTCTTCTAAACTATATTTTATTTTCTAAATCTCTAAATGGCAATAAAAAAAATCAAAATACTGCTTATTGAAGATAATCGACTTCTGCGTGAGGGCATTTCTGCATTGCTTAAAAAACAGCCTGATATGAATGTTGTTTCTACTGTTGGTAACGGCGAAAACATTTTGGCGCTTATCGGTAAACTAAAACCAAATACAGTGCTGCTCGATCTGGGTTTACGAAATCAAAATAGTTTAGAAGTTATAAAATTAGTTAAAAAGAATTTTCCGGAAACTAAAATAATTGTTATGGATCTTATCCCATTACAGGCAGATGTTTTTGAATTTGTACGCGCCGGGGTTTCAGGATTTATGCTAAAAGATATAAGTGTTACTGAATTTTTAAAAACGATTCGATCAGTTTATGAAGGTGCACAGGTTTTACCACCGAACTTAACCGGCTCACTTTTTTCTCAGATAGTAGAACATGCAATTAACAGTTTCAAACCTTCTGAAATCGATGAATCTATTCGTATGACGAAGCGTGAGAAGCAAGTTATAGAATTGATTGCAGATGGTGCTACAAATAAAGAGATAGCACAAAAACTCCATCTCTCAACCTACACAGTAAAAAGTCACGTTCATAACATCCTTGAAAAATTAGCGCTTAATACACGTGTGCAGATTGCTAAGCATGCTCATTTTTCTGACGCTTACAAAACTGCAATTGATACAACCTCATTACTTAACGAGTAATTCCACTTCCGGTAGTTAAATCACCCAAAAGATTTAGTCCCTTTTTCATCCCTTTGGACTATTTTTTTGTTTTATAGGTTTTTCTATAATTAATTCAAGTATAATAATTAAACATCAAAATTTCTTCTGATGAGAATCCAAAACTCCGTGGGAAGTTGCGATACTTGATTAACAGATGAACATTTGGTGTTAAGTGAAAATATTTATTATAGAATTTATTATTTGAGACTTCTGAAAAATTATTTTCTGGTCATCGGTCATTCCCACGAAAGTGGGAATCTAATCCGTTAGCTAACGGAAAAATCAATGGATTCCCGTTTACACAGGAATGACGATCTGAATAATTCAGAAGTCTCAATTTATAAGAGAAACAAAAACATATTTAAAGATAAAATATCATGAAAAAAAAAGAAGTACAATTTAAACGTAAGACACTTCCCAAATCCCCAACAAGTATTCAAGGCTTGGACGAAATCACAGGCGGCGGATTACCGAAAGGCAGACCCACGCTTGTATGCGGTGGTGCGGGTTGCGGAAAAACGCTTTTTGCTATGGAGTTTCTCGTTCGAGGTGCAACGCTTTACAATGAACCCGGCGTATTTATTTCGTTCGAGGAAACAGAAAAAGAACTTACAGCAAACGTTGCTTCGTTAGGTTTCGATTTGGACAGCCTTGTGGCACACAAAAAGATTTGGCTTGAACACATTCACATTGAGCGAGGTGAAATTGAAGAGAGCGGTGAATATGATTTGAAAGGTTTGTTTGTTCGTATCCATCGCGCAATTGAAAGAATCGGGGCTAAACGTGTTGTGCTGGATACAATCGAATCACTTTTTTCAGCATTACCCAATCCTACCGTTGTACGCACAGAACTGCGGCGGTTATTTGGTTGGTTGAAAAAGAAAAATGTTACAACAATAGTTACTGGAGAAAGAGGTAATGGTACATTAACGCGTCAGGGTTTGGAAGAGTACGTTTCCGATTGTGTTATTCTGTTAGATCATCGTGTGAACGATCAATCATCTATAAGACGATTACGAATTGTTAAATACCGCGGTTCAACACATGGTACAAATGAATATCCATTCTTAATTGATGAAGATGGTTTTTCTGTTCTTCCTGTAACTTCACTAGGGTTAAATCACATTTCATCCAACGAAAGAATTTCCACCGGTATTCCGCGTCTTGATACTATGCTTTCCGGTAAAGGTTATTTTCGCGGCAGTACGGTGCTTGTTTCGGGTACGGCAGGTACCGGCAAGACGAGTCTTGCAGCACAATTTGTTGAAGCTGCGTGCAAGCGTGGAGAGCGAGTTCTTTATTTTGCTTTCGAAGAATCTCCGAGTCAGTTTATGCGCAATATGTCTTCAATAGGAATACATTTAGGACCGTGGGTGAAAAAAGGATTGCTCCACTTTCATGCAACACGTCCAACGCTCCATGGATTGGAACATCATTTAACAACTACTATCAAATTAATTAATAAAATTAAACCACAAATAGTTATTCTGGACCCGATTGATGCATTCGTGATTGGAGGGAACGAAACTGAAGTGAAAATAATGTTGCTGCGTCTTGTGGATTTTTTGAAGATGAAGAATATAACGGCATTCTTTGCAAGTCTCACAAATGGAGGCGAGAATCAGGAGTTGACAGATATGGCAATATCGTCCCTGATAGATACATGGTTACTTTTGCGTGATATTGAAATTGGTGGTGAACGTAACAGAGGATTATATATTCTTAAATCACGCGGTATGTCACATTCCAATCAGATTCGTGAGTTTATACTGACCGACCACGGAATTGAACTTCTTGATGTTTATGTTGGTCCGGAAGGCGTATTAACTGGCTCTGCTCGATTATCACAAGAAGCGAAAAACGATGCTGAACAATTATTACGGCAACAGGAAATTGAACGAAAACAATTTGGATTAGAACTTAAACGTGCAGCAACAGAAGCTCAAATTGTAGTTTTACGTTCAGAATTTAAAGCAGATGAATCAGAAACTCTCAAGAATATTGAGATGGAAAAAGCAAAAACTGAAAGGTTCGTACAAGATCAGAAAAAAATGGCAAAGAGTCGAAAGGCAGATAAATTCGTGAAAAAGCCAGCATAATTATTAAGCTACGTTACAAAAAATATTATATTGAATTGCCACGACCTTGAGAGCCTGTGTGAATATTTATTTCAATATAGGGAACTCACCTTAAATCCCTCTCTTAAAAAGAGAGGGACTTTTTCCGAAGGAATGGCTATGCCAGAAATCACTTTGCATTAAGCCCCTTCTCTTTGTAAGAGAAGGGGTTGGGGATGAGTTTAGAGAACCTCTAAAATCTTGCTATGAAACCTTCAAGGTTTTTATTTTAGCTAAGTTCGATAAAATTTTAACATCACAAAATATGGTAAAGATAAACCTTGAAGGTTTTTAGAGATGCCCTTAAGATATTTGCTCATAATTTTCACACAGCCTCGAAAAGTCGTGGCAATTAAAAAATTAAATTTGACTAAGGTGTCTTAGACAATTAACAATAACCACATTAACTAAAAATAATCTATGTCAGATTATTTACTAACCTAAAAGATGTAGTTCCTTTTTCATCCCTTCGCTCTATTGTGCAGCAATCTATTTCTATCTATAATAATTTAGTAGGAATTTGTTACCTATTAGGAATAAATAAGATTGTTTCTACCAAGGAACCTTAATCTAAATTATAAGGAGAAATATCATGAGTAAAGGTCAAGACAGTAAAAAGGGTTCAAAGAAAGAACCGGCAAAAACTATGAAAGAAAAAAAGGCTGCTAAAAGAGAGAAGAAAAACGAAAAGCAGAATAAAGGAATCCTCAATCAATAGTGCACCTTTATCATAAGTGAACCGCTAAAATCTTATTTTGAAACCTTGAAGGTTTTTAGAGATACACATAAGTTAAAATTGTTTTATTGATTTTTTTAATCTTACAAAACGGCAATAGATAGGGCTGATTAACTGAACGAATAAATTTTCCCCGGTAGTTAAATCACCCAAAAGATGTAGTTCCTTTTCCATCCTTTTGACCGATTGAATTTACATCCTAAATAGTTGCATTTTGATTTTAGAAATGAGTGAATAACTCAGCAAAGTTTTATTATGAAAAAGTTAGGATTACAAAATGAAAAAAATCAGATTGTTACTTATAGAAGATAACCGTCTTCTTCGTGACGGAATCTTTTCAATTCTAAAACCTCATAAAGATATTCTTATAATAGCTGCATCCGGAGACGGTAAAAGCACTCTTGTAAAAATAAAACAGTTAAAACCAAATGTGGTTCTTTTGGATTTGGGATTACGAAGTCAAAACAGTTTACACGTGGTAGAAGTAGTAAAGAAAGATTTTCCATTGGCAAAAGTAATAGTTATGGATCTTGCACCCGTACAAGCTGATATATTACAGTATGTAAAAGCAGGTGCTAACGGATTCATCCTTAAAGATGCATCGCTTAATGATTTTTTAATTACTATACGAACAGTTTCTGAAGGTGCAACTGTTCTTCCACCGACATTAGTTGATTCACTTTTTTCTCAGATTGTTGATCACGCAGTAAGAGAAGGTAAATCCAAACTGAAGGATGCAGTTAAAATGACAAAGAGGGAACGGGAAGTTATCATATTACTGAGCGAAGGTATGAGCAACAAAGAGATTGGTCAAAAAATTCGTATATCAACCTATACGGTCAAAAGTCATATTCATAATGTTATGGAGAAACTTGCATTGCATACACGATTGGAAATTGCGAAATATTCTTATACTGATGAAACTCTTAAAACAATTACAAAAAGTATTTCGATGGTAAACAATTAATTAAATATGTGCCGTTATTCTAACAGTGGTTGGATGAAACAGCGAAATAAAAAAAGGAGAAATATTATGCGTTATTATTTTGTATTAATTGTAGCACTTTTCTTATGGGGTGCTTCAGGCACTTTGAATGCACAAATAAGTGTTAATCTTAATTTCAACCTTGATAGGCAACCGGCTTGGGGTCCGACTGGCTATGATTATGTTGAATATTATTATTTACCTGATATTGATGTTTACTATAGTGTACCTCAACATCGTTATTATTATAATAGCAGAGGGCGTTGGATTTACAGTTCAAATTTACCAACACGTTATAATAATTTTGACATCTACAACTCTTATAAAGTAGTAGTAAATGAGCGGACACCATGGAGAAATAACGAAACCTACAGAGAAAAATATTCCTCATATAAAGGTCGTCATGATCAGCAGCCAATCCGCGATAGCCGGGATTCAAAATATTTTCAAAATAAATACCATCCCGAGCATAACAACTGGGTTAAGCAGCAAAAACATGATAATGGTAATAACAATGGTTTGAATAAAGGAAACAATGGTAATGATAGAAAAAAAGATAATAAGCAAAATGATAATCGAGGTAAGCAAGGCAACGGCAAGCATAAAAAATAATTCGTGTGCATAATTAGAAAATTGAAAACCGGTTTTGATTTGACGAACTATTGCATTTCAAAACCGGTAGGGGTTGTAGAATAAGCGATGAATCTCTCCAGTTTAGGATTAATTATTTAATTTCCTCTTAATTAAAAAG
This sequence comes from Ignavibacteriaceae bacterium, assembly GCA_036170275.1. Lineage (GTDB taxonomy): Bacteria > Bacteroidota > Ignavibacteria > Ignavibacteriales > Ignavibacteriaceae > IGN3. The sequence continues at coordinate 5,410 of JAVHOU010000160.1, read as the reverse complement.
TTATAAATGTTTTAGAAGTATAATTTTTTTATATAGCTACTTCTCGCCCAAAAGAAGTAGTTCCTTTTTCATCCCTTCGGACTATTTACAAGCTTTATTTCTGTTAATACATTAACATTAAATTAAATCACAAAGGAGGCAACTTTGTTTAGATCATCTATTATAGAAGAAAACGGGGCTAGATTTGATGGTATACAAAAAGTAAATGGGATGGATAAATTTGCAGTTGCAACAGATCTGCAAACATTATCTACCTATTATTTTCCAATTGAAGGATTAACTAAAAAGAAAGTTCAAAATAAATTGACTAGAAAAAGAAAGAAATTTAAGATCTTAAAAATCGACTAATGTGTATTGCTAAACATAAGTCGATGTTCTGCTTAAAGATCGGACAACCAAGTATTGTGAAAAACTTAATTGTGAAAAATGGAATTCAAATTTCACTCAGCATATTACTGGTTGATTGCTATTTTCTTTGTCATAATAGAAGTTTTGTTCAAGGTGTCAATTAATTGATTAACAATTTTTCCATTTAAGCTATATGATAAGATCGTTGTTAATTCATCTTTAAGTTAGAGGAATATTATGAATTTCATTCAGTTATTAATTGTCACAATTATATTGTACGCACTTTATAGATTTCTAAGAGGTTTGATAAATGGGATTAAGGAAAGAAAAGAATTGGATAGATTATTTTTAAATTCATAAAACTGCTTATTGAATAAAATTAGGATAAAAGAACTGGACTGGAAAAGTTTTATGATCCTGGAAGAATACGTGCTCAAAATAGATATTAAAACGAATAAAGAATTTTAGAAGAAAGTTATCAAATATGCTATATAAGATTATGATTGTATATATGCTTCGATGGTTGGTAGAATATAAAGGATTATTAGTTACGTTTTTAATTGTAGCTATAAGTTTTTCAGCTTCAGCTCAGGTAGAGTCTTCTTCAAAAATATTACTCACTTTTTCAGAGCCGATGTCCAGAGAAACCATTTTCGATCCGGGTAATTACAAAATAACTGCGAATGAAAACATTCCGGTTGAAGTAATAAGAGTCGGTTTGGTAGAAGGTGATTCTGCGGTGGTTTTGTTTTTTCATAAAGAAGATGACTGGTTGAATTTTAAAATAACCGTTCAGAATCTTAAAGATAAAGCAGGCAATTTTATTAGTGATGAAAAAAACTTTGCTGAAATAAAACCTACTCTCCAAAAGAATACCCCGGTAACATTATTAGGTGACAAATGAGATCTAATATTGTTGGTCTAAGTGTACTAATGTTATGGTCTTTGGGATTTTTGGTTCCATACACGCTTATTGGTTTTATGGAGATTCTTCTAATAATTTTATTTTTAAATCTTCTCCTGAATAAGATTATTAAGATGAATTTTATTAAAACAAAGCAATATGAGAGTGCTTCAATCAAAATTAATTTAGACAAACAACTTTAATTTATTTTTTCATCCGCCATTATCATACTAAAGATGTAGTCCCTTTTTCATCCCTTCGCCTGATTGCACAATGGTGCACTTCTACATATCATAATTCACATTGATAATTTTAGATATTTAAAGACATAGTTATGATGGAAAATATAAATTTACAGCAGTCGTCAGATCAACACCATGAAGTCGAAATTATCCCTGAAACTTTTTCAGAAACTATTTCTAATTCGATATTCGACAAATTCTTTTTAGAAGTTTCATCGCTTACAATTTTTACTCTGCGTTTCTTCAAAGAAGTATTTAAACCGCCTTATGAGTTTAACGAACTTATGAAACAGTGTTTTCTGATCGGTTATAAGTCTCTTCCCCTGGTAGCTGTTACAGGATTTATAATCGGGCTTGTGCTTACTATACAGTCAAGACCTACTTTGGCAAAGTTTGGAGCGGAATCGTGGCTGCCTGCAATGGTAGCAGTTTCAATTATTCGGGAAATAGGACCAGTTATAACTGCGTTAATTTTTGCCGGAAAAGTTGGATCAGGAATCGGTGCAGAACTGGGGTCAATGAATGTAACGGAACAAATTGATGCTATGCAGGTGTCAGATACCAATCCGTTTAAATATCTTGTCGTTACAAGAGTTGTCTCTGCAACTTTGATGCTTCCGGTACTTGTAGTTCTTGCCGATGCTGTAGGATTGTTAGGAGCATATGTTGGTGTAAATATAAAAGGAAATGTAAGTACTTACTTGTTTTTTTCGCAGATATTTCAAAGTCTGGAATTTAGAGATCTGTTGCCTGCTGTTATTAAAACTTTTTTCTTCGGTTTTGCAATTGGCCTTATAGGAAGTTATAAAGGATATTATTCCAATAAGGGTACTGAAGGAGTCGGGAAAGCGGCTAACTCAGCAGTAGTATTCGCATCTTTGATGGTTTTTATTATCGATATGATAGCTGTACAAATTACGAGTTTATTTCAAAACTGAATTGAACAATAAGAATAATGACACCTGAAGCAACCTATATAGAAACTGAAAATAATATTAAGCAAAACGGTCATGTTGTGGTTGAGATGGAACATCTTAGGAAGTCTTTTGGGAATAATCATGTGCTGCGGGATATTAATTTGGTTATCAATAAAGGAGAAAACCTTGTAATACTTGGACAATCCGGAACCGGTAAATCGGTGCTAATAAAATGTATTGTAGGCTTGGTTGACCTTGATGATGGTAAACTTGTTATACTTGGACAGAATGTTTCTGAACTCAAGGATAAAGAACTAATTAAAATACGTAAAAAGATAGGTTTTCTTTTTCAAGGCGGTGCATTATATGATTCCATGTCTGTTAGAGAAAATCTTGAATTCCCGCTTAGAAGACAATTACGTTCAATACCTAAAGAAAAAATAGACTTACTGGTAAAAGAAGCATTGCAAAATGTTGGACTTGATGAATCAATTGATATGGCACCTTCAGAACTTTCCGGTGGTATGCGTAAGCGATTAGGTTTAGCCAGAACGTTGATATTAAAACCAGAGATAATGCTTTATGATGAACCTACAACCGGGCTGGATCCGATAACATCCAAAGAAATAAGTAATCTAATCCTGGAAGTACAAAAAAAATATAATACTACTTCCGTCATTATCACGCACGATATTGAATGTGCAAGGCTAACTGCAAATCGAATCATAGTACTCAAAGATGGAATATGCGCTGCCGAAGGAACTTATACCGAGCTTCAGAATTCGAAAGACGCATGGATCAGATCATTTTTTGAATAAAAAAATCAGACAAATTAGAAGAGTAGATCAAATGAAAAAAAATATAAGTAATAAAATCAGATTGGGGATATTTATTACTGCTGGAATAGCGGTTTTCATTGCAGCAATATATTTTATCGGTGAGAAGCAGCAATTATTCAGAAGCACCTTTCGCTTAAGCGGAATATTCAAGGATGTTGCCGGACTTCAGGCTGGGAACAACGTAAGGTTATCCGGAATAAATGTGGGAACTGTTGAAAATATTAGTATAGTTAGTGATACTTCAGTTAAAGTAGAAATACTAATTGATGAAAGCACGAGAAAGTTTATAAAGAAGGATGCGGTCGCAACTATTGGTTCGGAAGGACTCATGGGAAATAAAGTTTTAATTATAAATCCCGGAACAGGAGGAAAAAAAGGAATAGAAAATAATGATATAATTCAAACATCCCAGCCAATTGATATGGATAATATTCTTTTATCTTTAAAAACGACTATTGATAATACTTCCAACATCACAAAGGATTTGTCTAAGATTACAAACAATATACAATCCGGAAAAGGAACAATAGGAAGGCTTTTAATGGATCAATCTCTAGCTCAAAATTTTGATTCTTCCATTGTTAATTTAAATCAAGGTCTATCAGGATTAAATAATATTTTGGATGATGCAGAAAATAGCCTCACACATAATTTCGATTCTACTTTAATTAATCTAAGAGAAGGTTCAGCTTTTCTAAAACAAGGTCTATCTGAACTTAAAAATCTTATGGAAGAGGCAAAGACTAGCATGGCAAAAAATATCGATTCCACTTTTATTAATTTGAAGGAAGGCACAAAGGGATTTAAAATACTCATGGAGAAGGCAAAAGATAGTTGGCTGCTGTGGGGTTTTTAAACTTTGAAAAGCTAAAGTAAAGTTTATCCGATGAACTCCTACGGAGAAAAAGTTTTGTAATATTGCAAAGAATACCCAGTTTAATAATAAATTAAAAATTTAAATCTATTAGTATTCAGGGGAATGAATAGTAGAAAATCAGAAACAGAAAATTATAGTTTAATATCTTTACTCAGCAGTAACTCATTTCACTAAATCCGATAGCATCAGTGATTGACTAACCCAAACGATGTAGTTCCTTTTTCATCCTTTCGCTCGATTGTCATGCTTTATACATGTTCATATATTTCAACAAGAAATGAGCTGGATCATTTTTGAGTATTTGTATAAATGATAAAACATTAAAGATAAAAAAGGACTAAACATGAAAAAGCTAATAAAAATTTTAACACTCGTAACCACCTTAATTATTGTATTCACAATATTTCCAGAAAAAATATCTGCACAGCAATATGATATTAATTATCAGGGGTTTTACGATCAATTAGGTCCTTACGGTCAGTGGGTTGAAAACCCCGATTATGGATATGTGTGGATTCCTAATGCAGGACCTGACTTTACTCCATATTTATCGAATGGTTATTGGGTACTTTCTGATTACGGTTGGACGTGGGTATCAGACTATAACTGGGGATGGGCAACTTTCCATTATGGGCGCTGGGATTACAATGATTATTATGGCTGGTATTGGGTCCCGGATAATCAATGGGGTCCTTCATGGGTTACCTGGAGGCGGTCGGAGGGTTATTATGGTTGGGCACCGATGAGACCCGGTATTTCAATAAATCTATCTTTTGACAGACAGCACGATGCACCTAACGATCGTTGGATATTTGTGAGAGACAGAGACATTGAAAGGCATGACATTAGCAGGAATTATATTAACCGGAGTAACAATGTAACAATCATAAATAATTCAACTGTTATTAATAAAACTTACTATGATGATAAAAGACGTTCAACTTATATTACCGGTCCTGGTAGAGAAGATGTTCAAAAAATTACCGGTAGAACAATTAAACCGTTTATTGTTCAAGAAAAGGATAAACCCGGGCAGATTTTAAAAAATGATCATTTACAGATATACAGACCCCAGGTTCAAAAGAATGAAAGTGGGAATAGACTGGCACCAACTAAAGTAACAAATATAAAAGATGTAAAGCGAATCTCAGACAGAAATACCGAAACGCAGACACAGAATAAACAAATATTAAAAGATAAAACGATAAAAGACCAACAGCCTATTGTCAATCCGGTAGATAAAAACAATGGTAAAGACAACACGCGTCAAAAGCAGAATACAA